>JABLXV010000039.1 GCA_013177895.1 Brevinematales bacterium
GTAAATAGATTGGTCATCCTGAGCTTGTCGAAGGATGGTCACTGCGAGACGCAGGCGAAGCAGTCGATATAAGAAGATTACTTCGTCACTTCGTTCCTCGTAATGACGGGGGTTTCGGCTGAACGCACCTCGACATTGCTCGGTGTGACGAATGGGATAAACAGGTATTGTCATCCTGAGCGCTTGTCCTCCGCGAACGCGGGGGAAGTCGAAGGATGATGGGTACAGAAGGATTACTATTCACGTGTTACCGATAGAGGAGGAACGCATGAGCGGTCCGGGTAAAAAAAGTTTTTTCTCACCGTTTAAGCTATGGAAAAATTTCCTAAAAAAGCCCCTCACCGTGCGGGTGCCGTTCGAGGATATCGATACCCTCGGGCGCGTAGGCGCATCGCCGGAATACCGGGGGTTTCATTATAACGACCACGAACTCTGTATCGGGTGCGGGACATGCCAGGAAATCTGCACGACCGACGCGATACGGATGGTCGAGGGGTCGAATATCGGCGAGGGCAAGCTCGGGAAGGTGCCGGAGATCGATTACGGGCGGTGCTGTTACTGCGGGTTCTGCGTGGACATGTGCACCACCGGGTCGCTGTCGATGAGCCGCCATTACCTAGGGAACTATCCCACGCCGGTCGATAAGATCGGCAACGCCGAGGTGGACGACCTGAAGGAGCACTTTATCTGGACGCCGGAGATGCAGTATTCCGACGATCCGGGGCATATGGCCTCCGACGAGCAGGTATGGCTCGACCTCGAACGTACCCCGATGACGGTGCTTCCTCCGAATGAACGTTGGGACAGCTTTATCGAGATCGTCCGCGGTTTCACGAAGGAAGAGGCGCTGAGGGAAGCGTCGAGATGCGTCGAGTGCGGCGTGTGTGTGGAGACCTGCCCGGCGAATATGCGCGTGCCGCAATATATCCATGCGATATGGGCCGGCGACCTCGAACAGTCGGTCGGTGAAATGTATAGCGATAACTCCCTGCCCGGCATCTGCGGACGGGTATGTACGCATAAATGCGAAACGGTGTGCTCCATCGGGCATCGCGGCGAACCGGTCGCGATACGCTGGCTCAAGCGTTACGCTGTGGAGAGCCTCCCGGTCGATCAGGTCGCGGAAATTGCAGGACGGATGACCGCTAAGACCGCCGGGAAGAAGAACCGGGTCGCGATTATCGGCTCAGGCCCCGCGGGGCTGTCCGCCGCGTATTATCTCGCGGGAATGGGATACCTGATAACGATCTACGATTCGAATAAAAAGACCGGCGGCGTGATGCGTTACGGAATACCGAAATACCGCCTGCCGGACGAGCACCTCGACCGGGACGTCGAGGTCATCAAACGGATGGGCGTCGAGTTCAAGATGGGCGTGCGTGTCGGGAAAAAGGTGAAGTTCGCCGACGTTAAGGCGGAGAACGACGCGGTAATGATCGCGACCGGGTACGACCTGCCCCGTTCGACGGGAATCCCCGGTATCGACGGGAAAAACTGTTATCAGGCATTCGAGCTCCTCAAGGCGATAGCCGCCGGAGAGGAAGTCCCGCTCGGGAAGAAGATACTCGTGATCGGCGGCGGTAACGTCGCGTTCGATATAGCCCGTTCGCTCGCGCGTCTCCAACGCGGGAAGCTGAAAAAGGTCGATCTGACGATGACATGCCTCGAGAGCGGGGAGGAAATCCCCGCCGACAGGGAGGAAATTGTCGAAGCGACGGACGAGGGGATTGTCCTGCACGAGGGAAGGATGCCGAAGGAAGTGGTGTTCGAAAAGGGTAACCTCATGGGTCTCCGGCATATCAAATGCGTCAGCGTGTTCGATAAAGAAGGACATTTCAATCCGGTCGGCGACGAGAGCGATACGGATATATTTAACGCGGATATGGTAATCGAAGCGGTGGGACAGAAACCGGACTTCAGTTATCTGCCCGACGACGCGATAAAGAAGATAGAGATTATCAGAGGAAAGATACTTACCGACGAAGAGGGGGGCACCGCGCTGCCGTGGCTCTTCGCCGCGGGGGATATCGTGCACGGGCCGGATATTATCCATGCCGTCCGTGACGGGCATAACTCGGCGAAGGCGATAGACGCGTATCTTTCCGGGAGAAAGTAATGGAAGGTTTGGACGCCCTGGTTCTGGCGTTTCAGATGGAAGTGAACGGCGCGGATTTTTACCGTGAGTTCGCGGGACGGGTTGTTGACCCGGAGATGAAAAATGTACTCGAAGAACTGGCGAAAATGGAGGAAGAGCATATCACGTATATTTCCGGGAAGATCGCGGAGATTCGCGCGAAATACCGGAATTTGCCGGATGTGCCGGGTCTCGGGATAGACTTATATAAGCGCCGGCAGGATACGATGAATGTAGAGAAGCACCTGATTGAAGAAAACCTCGGGAAATACTTTATCCTGCGGATGGCTTACTATGTTGAAAAAGATTTCTTCGACTTTTATTCCCGCGCGGTTGAGAAACAGGGCGGGGATACGAAAAATGTGTTCGTGAACCTCGTCAACTGGGAAACGAAGCATATCGATAAGATAGTAAACCTAGCGGATCAATTTATAAAAGAGAAAGGGTTGAACCCGGATATATACTCGCTCGAAGGTTTGTAAACCCCGATCATACCTGAATTCCCTGAACGTAAATCGCGGAAGGAGATTAATCGATTTCTGTTAACCGGTTTACAGGATAGGTATTGATTTTCCCGGAGGCGGATATGGATAAGTTGGATGCCTATGCGTTGACGTTCCAGATGAAAGCGAACGGGGCGGATTTTTACCGTGAACTTTCCAAGAAAGTGGCGGATGAGGGGATGAAGAAATCGTTAGCCCTGTTATCCGAGATGGAGGAGGAGAACCTGACCTACATCTCCGGGAAAATCGCCGAAATCCGCGGGAAATATCCCGAACTCTCCGAGGATATGATTTCCGAGCAGGATATCTACCAGACCCAGACGGATAAAATGAATATTGAAAAATATTTATCCGACGCGGAGCTTGGGAATTATTTTATCCTGCGGCTCGCGTATTTTATCGCGGCGGATTTTATAGACTTTTACGCCCAATCGTTACGGAAATATACCGGCGAATCGCGGGAAGTGTTCGAGGAATTGACCGAACGCGAACATAAACATATCAAATGGATAAAAAAATTGGTTGACAAGGAAATCGATGAAAAAGGGCTGAGCCCCGATCTTTATTCTCTGGAGGAAATATGAAAACTATCGATATATTCCGTATCGCGTACCAGATGGAACTCCGCGGCAGGGATTTTTACCAGGAACAGCAGAACCATGTCAAGATGCCCGTCCTGAAGGAAATATTCTGGCACCTTGTCAAGATGGAAGAGGGGCACGCGCAGTATATCGAGGGACAGATCGCGAAGATCGAGCGTTCGGAATCTCCCGAACCCCCCGCGCGGGATAACACGGATAATCTGTTTATCGAGCGGATGACCCAGCAGAAAATCACCGCCGCCGATCTGAAGAACGACCTCGGGGATTATTCGATACTGAGGATGGCATACCTGATCGAAAAAGATTTCGCGGAGTACTACGAAAAATCGGCGGGGTTGCAGGGCGATAAGAAAACCAAGTCGATATTTGAGATGCTCGCGGTATGGGAACGCGGTCACGCGGCGATGCTGAAAACCCAACTCGAAGGGATTATCGAGCGAAACTCCCTCGACCTGGGATTCTACCCGTTATAAATATAGGGTTCTATCGCTATTCCTCTGTGGAGATATTTTCCAGTTCGCCTAACGATGTGAGTATTTCCTCGGAGCTGGAGTGGATATTCTCGGAGTTTTGCTTGACCGCGATCGAAATATCCGATAACCTGCTCATAATTTCCAGTATTTCTTCGCTGTCGCTCGCGACCCTCGAAACCTCCAAACTCACGTTCGTCAGGTACTCGTCGACAAACCCCACTTCTCCCGCTAAAGTCTTGAACGACGCCCCGCTCTCCTGACTCATCTCGATCGCGTTTTTTACCTTCTGGATGGTGGTTTTTATCGAACGGGATATTTTATCGGACTGTACCGAACTGGATTGCGCGAGGTTTTTTATCTCACGCGATACGACCGCGAACGATTTACCGAATTCCCCGGCCTGCGCCGATTGAATGGCGGCGTTGATCGATAAGATATTGGTACGCGTCGATATGTCGTCGATCAGGGTGATCATGGAGTTCATTTCGTCGACGATCGCGGATATATCGGACATAATGCCCGTCAGGTTCTCGATCTTCTGTCCGCCGTCGTTGGTGATCTGCACGAGACGGTGGGTGGAATTGGTATCGAGCTTCTCGGAAACATCCCGCACCGATTTGATGCCCTGCGTGACGGATCTTGTCGTCGAATCGACCATCGCGAATTGTTCGGTGATCTGGTTGACCAGCGATGCGATATTAACCTGAATCTGGTGGACTTCCTGCGAAATATGCGTAAACTGCCGGTTCAGATGGTCGAGCATCTCCTGCTTCTTCTCCATCTGCTGATGGACGCGATCCTGAAGATAGAAGTGGCAGTTGTCGATTTTGTTCAGTTCATAATGGCAAGCGGTCGCCATTTGTTCGCAGGTGTGATATCCGCAGGAGTTGCAGTTTTTGATATCCGTCTCTTCAAATTTATGCATATCCTTGTAGAGCTGATCCCTTTCTTCGTCGGATATCGCGCGGATAAAGTTATTCCCGGAAAGGTTGCGGTAGGAACGGGAGTACAGACCCGCTTTCCAGTACTTATTGACCGTTTTCTGGATTTTTTTCAATGTCGGAGGTTTCTGGCCGGCTTTATTTTTGCTGTGATAAATTTCCTGCATCTTTTCCCTGCGCTTTTCGACATAGAATTCCAGCTCGTCGGGATGCATATCGGAATTCCCCGTGCCCGTGCCGCCGTTACATCCCAACGCACAGTTCAGGCAGTCTATAAGAAGCGGATTGTTTCCCTTGTCCAGCTGATTCTTCAATCCGGCGAGATAGGGATAGATCACTTCCGGGCCCTCGATCTTGCGTGTCAGCGACACGATATCGGGATTCTCGCGTTCAGCGGTACGCATCAATCCGCCCGGGGTGGAGAACAGCACCGCGCGTTCGGCGGGATCGTTATCGAAATCGGTCTCCCTGAATTTCGACAGGTCGATACCCTTGTTTTTAAAATATTCCTTTATCCTGATAATCGTGACATTATAGTTTCCGATACCCACCGCGTCGAACTCCCGTTTTTTCGCAACGCAGGGGGAAATGACCGCGATCTTATGCTTCGCGTAGGCGGGATAGAACTCGCGGATCATCTTCATCGTATGCATCATCGGGCTGTCCGCCGGCGCGAGATGGGGGATCAGTTCCGGCTGATACAGTTCGATATAGGTTACGAGCGCGGGGCATGGCTGGGCGATCACGAGCTTGGGAGAGGCCGCTCCGACATATTCGAGGTAGGATTTGACGGTGAGCTCCGCGCCGAAACTGACGTCGAATATAGCGGATATCCCGATGGATTTCAGCCATGAATTGAATTGGAGGTACTGATCGGGAAATCCCGCCGCGATAGCGGGAGCTACGACCGCGACTATCCGTTCCCCGGCGTCCAGCGCGGCAAGCATCTTATCGAAATCGTCGATAATGATCCTCGCCTCGTGGGTGCACGCCCGGAGGCATTCGCCGCACCCGATGCACAGGTTCTCGTCGATTAGAACCGTATCGCCGCTTCCGTCGTTGCAGAACTTGACCGGGCAGACCGCGATACAGCGGTGACAGTTGACGCATTTATCTTTATCGACATCGATCACTTTTGATAGCTTAATTGACTGCGAATTAGCGCGGGTTTCCATTATTCCATCCCCATATATATATACAATAATATATCTATTCTATATAATGAATGGCTGTTTGTTAAATATATAGTGAAATTTCAAGAAATAAATAAGGGCGGTTCCAAAAACCATTTACATTTATAATAATAGTATTCATAATTCTTTATAACACGCCCAATGGTCACTTCTTTATCTTCGCGCGAAGTGCGGAGGCTTGCCCTCTTTTCCTTAATAATTTGGTAGAAAAAGGCGGTTATTAGAAGTGCCCATAATTAATTGTCCAAAAAGAAAATAAAAATACCCCCGCGGCTTTCCGGGGGGTATTCATGAGTGGGGTGAGCGGAAATTCACTCAATTTCGATAAATGTCAGACGAACAGGCGTGCCCCATTGCGGGGCGCCCGGGTCTGCGGCAAGTACCTGGTAATCGAAAAACACCCGCAGTCCGTCGAAACGGAACATATCGGGGAGTTTTTCCGGTACGAACTTTTCACCCTTATCGTTGACGATGCCGAAGAAACCGCCTTGTTTCATATAAACCACGGACCCGTAATTGCTCTTGTCGTACTTTTTAATTGGAGTTTGTAACGCAGGCGCTTCTACTTTTACAGGCGGTTTCGAACAGCATCCTGTTCCAATCAGGAAGGAAAATATCAGAATAAATGCGATAGGTTTATTTATCATCATTACCCTCCGTGGCAAATCCCGAAACATCCCTCAAGGGATTTTTACGAACAAGACGCTATAATCGACGGTCGGGTGTGTAACTGAATTTCCCCGGAATAGTTCCTTTTCCGAAGAAAACAGAATCGCCCGCATTGATTTCATCGGACGCCCGCTGCAAACCTTGAGTCTTTTTTGGGAAAATATTTATATATTCCCGCGGGGATTGATTTTTTATTCAAAAACGATTAAACTATGTATAGGGAAAGAATAGGTTGTAGTCCGGCGGTATCAAGGAAACGCATACTATTCCGATAATTGATAGTGAAATACTATCAGAGGAGACTACTATGGGCGAACCCGAAGATATTGATATAGAATCTGGCGAAGAACAACAGGCGGAAGAAGCCCCCCGAGAGGGCTTTTCAATCGGTAAGTTAATCGAATGGCTGCTCGCGAACATGATTCCCGTAATCATCGCCGTCGTTATATCGATAATATTCATTGTTATTTACGTGAACGCGCAGATATCCAAGAAGAGCGAAGAAGAATATGAGACCCACAAACTCAGCGCCAAGCCGGATCCGAAGGCGATATTCGCTCTCGACGATTTCAAGGTGAATACCGCGGACAGAGACGAGTCCCATTTTATCCGCGTCAAGTTCTATGTGGCGTATGACGGGGAGAACAAGAAGCTCCAGACGGAATTGACCGACCGGAAAATCCAGCTCCGTTATATTATTCTGAGTATCCTGAATTCCAAGCAGAAGATGGAAATAGACACCAATGCGCTGAAAGAGGTGCTATGCGAGGAAATCAAGAACGCGGTGAACAACATACTTAAATACGGCGAGGTGGACGACGTTTTCTATGACGAGTTCGTTATCTCCTAGCGCCGCGTGACGAAGGAAATCTGATTGCAAGCGAATTTTCCGAGGAGTGAAGGATGACTGAAATCCTTTCGCAGGATGAAATAGACGCATTATTGACAGCCGTATCGAGCGGAGAAGCCCTAGAATCGGAAACATCAAGCGCCCCTTCCATCAGTATGGGGGGAGGCGGCCAATCCGTTAAGCCCGGACGCGAGAAAAAGCGTCTGAAGGTCTACGATTTCCGGCGCCCGGATAAATTCTCCAAAGACCAGATTCGCACATTGCAGATGATGCATGAAACATTCGCGCGTCTGACCACTACATCCCTATCCGCGTCCCTGCGTACATTGGTGCGCGTGCATGTGGTATCGGTCGACCAGCTCACCTACGACGAATTCACCCGTTCCATCCCGTCGCCCACCACACTCGGTATTATCAACATGGACCCGCTGAAGGGAAGCTCGGTTGTGGAAATCGACCCGAGCGTCACATTCGCGATCATCGACCGCCTGTTCGGCGGAAAGGGCGAACCCCTCAAGACGAACCGGGAATTGACGGATATCGAGCTGTCGGTTATCGAAGGTATTATAGTGCGATTGCTCGGCAACCTTCGTGAATCGTGGGCGAACGTGATCGACCTCCGCCCCCGCCTCGGCAATATCGAGACCAACCCCCAGTTCGCGCAGATCGTGCCCCCGACGAGCATGGTGGTGCTGACCACCTTCGATACGAAGGTTGGCGACGTCGAAGGTATGATGAACTTCTGTATCCCCTATATCACCATCGAACCGATTATATCAAAACTTTCCGCGCAGTACTGGTATTCCAGTATCCGCAAGGGTATCACGACCGAGAACCTGAACCTGATCAAGGAGCAGATTTCCGACGTGCGCGTCGATGTGACCGCGAAGCTGAGCGAGACCGAGTTGAAATTCCGCGAGATCGCGGCGATCCGTGACGGCGATATTATCCGTCTCAACGGGTCGATCAAGTCCGATGTGGAGATTATGATCGGCAATACCGTGAAATTCCGCGGAAAAGCGGGTATGGTCGGCAAGCGGCTATGTATCCAGATACAGGAAGTCGTCAGTACGATCGACGAGGAGATGCTGCAGGATATCCTGATGGGCGAAGAAGAATAAGCCCGGTTACGCTAAGGATTTTGCGTTTTTTACCGATTTATAGATAGTTACATAGTAAATTTGGAGGAAAGGTATGAGCGACGGTACCCTGTCCCAAGATGAGATAGATGCATTATTACAAGGCACCGATGAATTAATGACGGAGAACCTTGGGACGACAGCTCCCATGGGTTACGAAGCAGGCCCTTCCGTATCGGCCGAATCCATCTCCGAGAACGATAAAGCCACCTTAGGCGATCTCCTTCGCGAGATTGGAAGCGCGCAGGCGGCCGCTATCTCGACTCTGACCTCCGTAACGACGAAGTTCAGTTCCCCGTTTATCGACGCCGGACAGCTCGAAGCGTTGAAGAAGGACATCAAGGGTAAGGTAATACAGGCGAAAGTCAGCCTGACCGGCGGATTAAGCGGCGAATGGGTCTATATCGTACCTGACAAGAGCGTGCTCGCGGTTACGAATATCCTGATCGGACAGGACGACAACACCGAAGTGACCGACCTCGTGATCAACACATTCGGCGAGGTAATCACCCAGACCACCGGAGCGCTGATGTCGGTATTGACCGATCGGCTCGGCAAGACGATCACTCCCGGCTTCCCGCATCTCGACTTCCTCCAGGACGCGACCGCGATCAGCGTAGCGGGCGGCGCATACGTAGTCCGTATGAATTATGTATTCAATCTCCAGGATAAAGGCAGCGCGCGTTTCTTCGTATTCATCCCGATCACGATGGCGCGCAGTATCATATCGAGCTTTAACGCCGCGAAGAACGCGGGCGCTATGACCGCGGGGCAGGAAGCCGCCGCTCCGATGACCGGGGTGCAGATCAAGCCCGTGGCGTTCGAACCGTTACAGATGGGCGTGGAGTCCGAGGCGATGGGGAATATCACCCTGCTTCTCGACGTTCCCATGCGCGTGACAGTCGAACTCGGGCGTACGAAGATGACGATCAAGGATATCCTCGGATTGGGCGAAGGTTCGATCATCGAGCTCGATAAACTCGCCGGCGAACCGGTCGACATCCTAGTGAACGATAAAGCGATCGCGCAGGGTGAAGTTGTGGTAATCGACGAAAACTTCGCGGTACGTGTGACCAAGATTGTGACGCCGATGGAACGTATCTTCGAGTCTCCCGAATCCCAGTTCTAAAGCAATCGAAGTTGAGTATAAATAAACGCCCCCGCGATGGGGGCGTTTTTCGTTATATGTCGTGTTTATTTCATTTAAAGACGAGCATCGTCGAGGTCTGGTTGATATGCCCGATATACTGTTCGCCGTAGGTGCTGAACCCGATAGTGGGGATACCGCCGAATATCCTACCGTACTCGCCGGTGAGCTTTTTTTCCTCGAGCTCGAGGGTACGCAGGATACAGTGGAAATTGATGATCCCGGAAATCCCGCCGAGTTCGGACTTTTTCTGCTCGACCACCGCCTTCGTATCGGCGATAATATCGCCCGATTCCAGTACGGAAAGCTCCATCCCCTGTTTGACGTTGCAGTAGAAGACGATATTGTCGCCCTTCATCTGCTGGGGACTGCGGACATACGGCTCGCCTTCCGCCATCAGCCCTACGGGGTTGTGCATGAAGTGATTGGGGAGGTCTGCGGGAGTAGCGCCGATCGCCTGGGCGTATGCGGCGGCGGCGGGCTGGCCGTTGAATTCGCTCACCGTGCGCGCGGCTTCGTCCACCTTGGTGGCGACCAGCTTAACGGGGAGCTCCTTGAAGCTCTGGGTCTTGATGATATCGAACTGGACGCCCGGCTTTAATAGCGCGAGGATCGCGGCGTTGGTGTATGAGATACCGCCGGCATAGACGTAAGTTTCCTTGAACTTCAAATCGTCTCCCGCCGACGCGCCGATAAAGGTTACATTAGTGAGGTCGCCGATCGTATCCATAATCCGTTCCTCGGCGCCGCTCATTCCGTCCGCGAGAATAATGCCGATAAACTTGGTGAAATCGATTTCCCGCATCGGTACGCCGTAGTATGCTTCGAACTGATCGAAGGCCGGCTTCACGGGGTTACCGTCTTTAATATTTTTCATTACGACTATTTTCGCGTCGAGCATCGCCTCGGAATCGAATCCCATAGCGACGATGGAGTTCTTCAGCATCTGCCCGGAGACGATTTCCCCGGATGTGGAGCATCCGACAGTGAGGGCGTTACCGAACATATTCTGCATAGCGGCTGCTATGGTGTTGGGGTCGTAGTTAGACGACGCGAAAAACAGCACCATCCGCGGGGTAAATGCCCCGAATTTTGTCTTTAGCTCGCTGGCGGCGTCCGCCGGATTAGGAAGGGATGAAAAAGATGTGACAATATGCATAGTTTCCTCCTTATATCATCGGAACGCGGCCGGTTATCTCCACCGCGAGACGTTTCAGGTGCTCGATCATAACCGGATCGTCGGGCGATTCAGCGTTATACTTATCAGGATTGATACCCTTGAGAAGCAGCTTGGTCCGGGTCGTGCGCTCGATCAACGGATTACCCTTCGCTCGCTCCTGAACGATCATATCGATCATTTTTCGGATTTGTCCGGCCACATGAGCCTCCTAGAATAAATTCATTAATAATACACTAAATAAAACAAAAAATCAGACCTGTTATGTTCTTAGAGCAGTATACCGCTAAACGGTTAGATAATTATAATAAACAAGTGTGAATTAATCAAATTTATCCGCCGATTTCCCGGCAGCGGTCACTCCCCGATCTTAAAGGTCGCGAAAGCGTTCTGCATGATTTTCTTATATTTATCGCCGGAGGATTTCGCGGCATAGGTCATTACCTGATATGCGGTAGCGCCCTTTTTCAGTACCGAGACCAGCATTACTATATCCGTACCGGAAATCTTTCCATCGAAAAATCCGCCGTAGCCTGAATCCGCGCCCGCGGCTGCCGCAATCTCCGGCGTCCAGCTCCGGTCCTCCTCATCCATCAGGTTCTCGCCGATACCAAACGATTCGGGCTTCTGGTACGGCCGGACGATAACGTTTTCAAAAATATCTTCGATATTTTCATCTTCAGGAATATTATAGTACATGGTAACAAATATCGCGGCCTGATCGTCCGGGCTGAAAAATCCCACGCGGTTACTTTTGGTCTCCTTGCTCCAATCAGACGGATGCTCGATAGAAAAGCCCATCTCCTGGTCGGAATAGGTTGTCATCCCGCCGGACTGTTTGCCCCCGGTACTTTTTCCGCCGCACCCGGCAAAGAAGGATAACAATAAGATAAAGAATAACCCCGAAAAATTCTTCATATTGCCTCCTAATTTAATCCTAATATCTTCACCCATTTCTGGGGGAGATTATTCGTATTGATACTGTGTACATCCCCGCCGTTGGGGAGACTGTCGTACAGGAAAAGCGTATTATTATCGGAGAGAATGATGATGCAGGGGAGATATCCGGTGTTCGACACATCCTGTTTCCCGCCCTTGTAATTGATCCAGAAATACATATCCCCGCAGGTCCAGATATTTGTTTCCACGGGGGTGATATTCGTCCATTTCAGGTCGTTGGAATGAAACTGAGGCATTAGCTTTCCTTTGGGGGAGAGCAGGATGCCTGAATAAGCGTCGCCGGAGTGAATCACCTTGATGAGCGTGCCGTCGGCATAATCCCCGGTACGCATCCATATCCCCGGTAACGGGTCGTAGACTCCGCTTTTAGTGACAGGCCTGCCGGCGCAGGAGGATGCAATGAATAAGCAAATGGCCGCGATCTGTTTCCAAAACTTCATGAAACTCCCTTGATCAATTAGAATTCCCCGAACTTTCCTGAGCCTTCGTTAATACATTAAGAATGATCGCGATTACTATACATGCCCCGCCGGATATCAGCGCGGTCAGGAATACCGAACGGATCAGGTTGATAAACGGGTCTACCATCTTAGTCAGGATGATAATAAACGCGGGCGGGATTTCGGTATTTTTCAGCCATTCGCCTGCGGCAATCATCTGCGTCAGAGTGAACCATATACCCATGAGGGGTAACGACGCTAATACGAGAGTAACCCCCACAGCGGAAAACCGCCAGAAGCCCGTATTGATCAGAATCATAATAATAAAAATGGCGGCGCATATTCCAGCGAATATCCAGAAGCTCCGCGCGATTTTATCATGGAATTCCCGCGTCAGGAAATACAGCCCGCTATGCTTCTCCCCGTCGTAGTCGAATTTTTCCAGTTTGACGTCTTTGCCTTTACCGGAGGAGCCTTTGATGAAGAAGGTTTCCGCGAATTTGTCTCCCTTCTCATACAGGGGTTCGATGAATTTATTGGTTACAATAAAGATGATAATCTCCTTATCGTTCAGTCCGGCGACTTCATTCTTCGAGATGCGCAGATTCAGTTCCGGGAACGGCTGCGAGACCGCGGAACTTTGGAACTGTTTCTTCATCATAATGATATAGGACGCGAACGTATCCGGGCTCGCGTCATAGAATACGCCCAGCGTATCGGTGCCGATTTTCATCAGGAACGGTTTACTGCTGATGGTAAACGACAGATAGAGGAAAAAGACGATATTCAGCAGAAAGAACATGACAAAGCCGAGAAATCCCGATAGGCATCCGCGTCCCGCTCCGCCGCTCGTATTCGTACTTCGGGTGGGAGGCTGCTGGATATATCGTGATTCAGGAGTCTGTCCCGTTGATGAATCCGACGGATTAAAAGATAGCGACATGAATTTCCTCCAATGCTTATCGATAGATACTCCGAAAATTTTGAAGCGCCATCGGGTGTTTTTAATTGAATTTCCGAACCACCCGGCTTTAATTATCCACCCGAAATGAAAATAAATCAAGAGTTACGTTAAAAAGAGTTGGCCGGTTTATTGACGGCCGGGCCGTCTGCCGGAACTTCAACTTTCCGCATTCTACCTATATTTACCTTGACATGCCTATTTGCCGCTTTATACTATTGTAAATAAATTCAGGAGGACGGTATGAGAAAAATATGGACTTTATTTTTACTCGCGCTATCTCTTAACGGGGGGTGGGGAATGATACCGAAGGCGGAACAACTATTCGAGGATCTCGCGATAAAAGTGCCCGCGAAGGAAAAAGCGCAATTCATATACGGCGACAATATCGCCGGATTCTACGAGGGATATACCCATGACTATACCAAGGGACAGGGGTATGTCATGGTGAACGGGGCGATATTCCGCGACTTCGCGTCCTATAACGGCGGAGTGTTCAACGATAAAAAAACCGCGGAATACTCTAAGATATGTCCCCAGGGGATACAGACCTATTATAAAGGCAGTTTCGACGAAATGATACTGCACTCGATGGAATACGCGGTCACATTATCGGTATATGCCGATAGCGCGGGTATCCTCGGTATCCTGCCTATCGCGTCGATGGCCTCTAAGAAGACCGATATCTCCGATAAGAAGGGCGTTTACCTCTTCTCGCCGCAGGGAGATACCAGTAAGTCGGTTATCCCGACATTCGTCGCGGTATCGGCGAACGTACCGTTTACGATGACGCTGCTCGAACGCGACAATACGAATCAGTACCCCGAACTGAAAAAACCGCTCAATCTCAATAAAATGATGCTGATACCTTTGTTCGCGTCGAAGGATAAAGTGAAAAAGTTTACTATCAATATCGCGTTCGGGTTTACCGCGGACGAAGCGGTGAAGAAGGCGGAGTATCTCGCTAAGAAGAACGGGGACGACCTCCAGAAACAGAAGGTCTACGATCTACTGACCGCGAGCTACCTCTGGACGGACGATATGGAGTACAACCGCGCGCTGATGTGGGCGAAGCTCGGCGCGTATGTGATGGTCGAACGCGAGTTCGGCGAGGGGATTTGGGCCGGCCTGCCGTGGTTCAAGCAGAACTGGGGCCGCGATACGTTTATCTCCCTCCCCGGCACCCTGATTGTCACCGGGCAGTTCAAGGACGCTATGGGAGTACTGACCAACTTCTCGGTGTTCCAGAATAAGGGCGAACTCGGGATGGAAGTCATGTTCCCCGACGATAACAAAGAGGTTAAGGCGCAGATTAAGGAGTACCTCAAGGCGAACTTCGGCGATAAGATGACGTTTAAGGCCGGCAAAATCCTTTGCACCCCGAAGCGTTACTATCTCGACCATGAGAACGAACTGAAGCAGAAAATCGATAAGATGAAAAAGGATATCCCCGGTATTACCGACGTGACCTATAAAATCGACATCGGCGTAAACTACGGGCGTATCCCGAACCGTGTCGCATCCCTCGAGGATATCATCTACAATACCACCGACGGCACGCCGTGGTTTATCCGCGAAGCCCTCGAGTATATCCGTTACACCGGAGACCTCAAGTTCGCGAAGGAGATTTACCCGGTGGTCAAGCTGGGTATCGAAGGGGCGATCAAGAACTATGTGGACGCCAACGGATTTCTGACGCATGACGACGCGGATACATGGATGGACGCGCGTATCGCCGGGAACCTGCCGTGGTCGGCGCGCGGCAACCGCGCGGTCGATATACAGGTACTCTGGTATGTCGCGCTCCAGTCCGGGGTGACTCTCGCCGAATTCAACGGCGATAAGTCTTCCGCGAAGGCGTGGACGGAGATTATCGATAAACTGAAAGTCAGTTTTCCTAAATATTTCTGGGACGACTCGCAAAAAATTCTCGCGGACAGGGTCAATAAGTCCGACGTTCCCGACTTTAAGGTACGCCCGAACCAGTTGATGGTGATCTCCGTACCGTTCGAGGACAGGTTCGTATCGCCGGAAATCGAGGCGTATATCCTGAAGAACGCGGTGAGCGAGCTTTTATACCCCTACGGGATCGCGTCGCTCTCGCAGAAAGACCCGTACTTCCACCCGTATCACGAGAATTGGGACAAGTACCATAAAGACGCGGCGTACCATAACGGTACGGTGTGGGGATGGAACGCCGGATTCACGGTGACCGCACTGACTCATTACGGGTATACCGAACTTGCCTACGCGCTCGCGACCAATCTCGGCAACCAGATACTTTATATGGGATGCCGCGGCAATATGAGCGAACTGGTCGAGGCGATACCGAAGAACGGGCAGATCAAGCTCTCCGGCACCTACGCGCAGGCGTGGAGTGCCGCCGAGTATGTCCGTAACGGGTACCAGGACTTCGCCGGGTTCATGCCGAACCTGATCGCGAACGAGATCAACCTGATGCCGTCCGTGCCCGGGAAGTGGAATATGTTCTCCTCGGAGATGTCCTTCGGTTCCGGCGCGAAATTTTCCATCGACTTCAAGCGCGATAAGGGAATATTGTTCTACACGGTGTCGTACAAGGGATATTCGAAGCCCCTGACGCTGAACTTTGCCCCTCTCGCGGGTAAGGAACGTATCCTTGTGACTGTCAAGATGAAAGCGGGTAAAGCGGTAAAGATCGAGTTCGACCCGTCGAAGAAGTCTGTGAAGGTGGACGGGAAGGCCGCAAAGGTAACGACTTATCTCAAGTCCTACGAAAGCATTATCGGCGACCTGAAATTCGTCGTGCCGGATACGGGCGCAGATTATCCGACGTTGAAGGAGAAAGATTACCTGCAGAAGATTATAGAATCGAAGAAATTTAAGTAAGGACGGCGAATGAGACCGATTTTGAAGCTGACCGCCGGAGCAATTTTCCTGCTAATCTCCGCATCCTGCGCGGTTTTCAGTCCCGAGCGCGCGTTGATCTCCGCCGTACAGAAGGGGAGTATTTCCGAGGCGCAGAGGATGCTGAATAAGGGCGCGGATATCGACGCGGTTGTGGCGGGATTGGGCACACCGTTGACAGTGGCGTGCGCGAAGGGCGACGTGCTGTTCACGATCCAGCTCCTGAAATGGGGCGCGGATATTCACCGGACGGACGAGCACGGGCTCGCGCCGCTGTTCTGGGCGGTGTCGCAGGGGCATGCCGACGTCACGGAGTTCCTGCTCGACGAGGGCGCGAAGCTGAGCGAGGCGTCCGGTAAGGGATTCGATTCGCTGATTACGGCGTGCCAGTACGGATACGAAAAAGTGGCGGAACTGCTGATAAAAGCGGGCGCCGATGTGAACAAGCCCGATAAGGACGGGGATACCCCGCTTCATTGGGCGTCCGCGTTCGGGAACTCCGATCTCGTAGCCCTGCTGCTGGATTATAACGCCGATATGCACGCGACTAACCTGAACGGCGAGAACCCGTTCCAATGGGCGTATATCACCGGCAGTATGGATGTGGTAAAAATTTACCTGGCGAGGGGATTCGACCCGAACGACCCCGACAAGAAGGGCATGACCTACCTGCATAAGGCGGCGTGGGACGGTGATTACTCGATGGTCGACCTGCTCCTGCGTTCCGGCGCGAAGGTGAACGCCTCCGATACGCGCGGCGCGCTCCCGATACATTACGCGTGCAGGAACGGGAGTCTCGATATTATCAAGCTCCTGATCAGGTACGGATCGAAAACTAATGAAAAAACGACCGATGAAAAGACGCCGTACATGATGGCGGAGGAATATCAGCATACGGCGGTAATGAATTACTTTAAAGAGAAAAATATTACAAATTAAAAATGAATAACTGTTGAAAGACGGTCAATATTATGGTATGATATATCGAAAGTTAACGAGGAGGATAGTATGAAGAAGACGATTTTTAGTGCGGTGTGTATTTTTGCTCTTTTAGCGATGGCTCCGAGTGTTTACGCGGATACGGATGAAGATTTAGTAACCGCGGCGCAGGACGGCGATGCCGCTCAAGTGAAAGCTTTGCTGAAACAAGGGGCGGATGTAAACTATAAGAACGATTCCGACGATGCGGCGATGCATTGGGCCGCATTTAATGGCGACCTGAAGATTATGAAGATGCTTGTCGATGCCGGCGCGGATATCGAGATCCTGAACGGCAGCGGCGATACCCCGTTATGTCTGGGCGCGATGAAGGGATATGCCGATATCGTGGAATACCTGATCGATAAGGGCGCGGATTTGGATGTGGTCAACGATAAGACCGACGGCCCCCTGCATTGGGCTTGTTTCAAGGGTTTTGACGACGTCGCCCAGCTTCTGATAGACGGGGGATGCGACCTCGAAGTCAGGAACGCCAGCAAGGATACAGCGTTATTCCTTGCCGCTAAGGGCGGTTTTCTGGATATCACCCAGATGCTGGTTGATGCGGGCGCTAACCTGAACGCGCAGAATAAGTTCGGCGACACCGGACTGCATTGGGCTGCATATAACGAGGATGTCGAGATGGTTGAACTCCTTGTGGATGCGGGCGCTAAGGTTAATTTGAAGAACGAATCCGGCAGTACCCCGATGGATACCGCTAAGAAGAATAAGAATAAAAAGATCCAGAGTATCCTGAAATCCGCCGGCGGAAAATAACAGTTATCTAAAATATGCCGCCTCCGAAAGGGGGCGGTTTTTATTTACCTAAACAGCCAGCCGGAGGTTGGTTGACGAAGACGGAAATTTAATTATTTTTCGTCACTGCGATACCCCGCGATGCAATATTTTTGATGCGCGGGGTGAAGCAGTCTATCTAGCGTGATACACACTAATAAAACAGATTGCTTCGACTATGGTTCGACAGGCTCACCATGACGCCTCGCAATGACATTATGAGCTTGTCAATAAACCCGAAAGGGTGCGGTTTTATTTTACCTATGCGGCCTAAAAAGCGCGTATCCTTGCTATATCCCTTTGGTTTAACTATAATAATTTACCTGTAGCGGAGAAGTTTACGTTTTCTATAATAAGGAGGATCATCGATGAAAAATATCTGGATGGCGCTGCTCGGCGCGTTATTGATTTCTTCATGCGGCGGCGGAAGCGGCGGGGGAAGTGTCGCGAAACCTGCCGATTCAAAAGCAGCCCAACTGGGGTTGGGATTGAAATGGTTCCCGAATATCCTGAAGGGCAGGATACCGTTCGACCAGTATGTGATAGACACGGTGAAGATGCCGAAACTGAACGCCGGAAAACTCGTTTTCCTGTTCGATCAGGCGGTATTTCTCGACGGGTCGTCGAAGCCTGTTTCCAATATAGACTTCACGTTCGCGGCATACGGGAGTTCGAACCTGCTCGGCTCGATGCTCAATCTTTCGATTACCGACGGCGGTAAATACTCCATCCTCGAATCCTACGCGTTGATCTATCTGAATCCTAAGGACGCCAAGGGCGGGGATGTCACACTAAAAAACGGGTCATATATGACTATCAACGTACCCGTGCCGTATGGCTTGTCCGATGCGGTAATCAAGTCGCTCAAGGTATATAGTTTCGATATGAACTCGGCCAAATGGGTCGCGGAGTCGTTACCGGAAATCAAGGACGTAGCCGGTACGAAGATGTTCAGCTTCCGGGTCACCCATCTGTCCTATTGGATGATTGCCGCCCCGATCGATAAGTTCGCCTGTATGAAGGGGCAGGTCAAGTGCACGGGGATTCCCGCCGACGCGGATATTCTGGTGATCGCATGCGGCGAGAACTATACCGGGTTGACCCGCACTTATATCAAAAATAACGGCGCTTACGAGCTCGACGCGAAAATGAACTCATCGGTGACTATCTACGCGTTCGCCGCCGACGAGTATCAGAGCGCCGGTTTCCTTGTGGGGAATACGGTGATCGACATGCCGGGTTCGTCGAAAATCCCTGACGGGAGCGGGAACACCAAGCAGAAGGTGATGAATATTGTGATGCAGAAGGACGGCTACAGCGCGATCAAGAACGGCGACGACCTGTACCAGATTAAATCGGCGGCGCAATACAACCAGCAGAATACGGTCGACCCGAATAAGGACGCTCAGATGAATAAGGAATTCGACGAGATGAACAAGCTGCTGGATAAGCCGAAGAAGGACAACAGCACCAATAAATAAACTGATGGCGGGGTTTGCCCCGCCGTCCTTTTAATAGATGCGTCAGGCTAGGGACGGGGGAATCGTGTGGAAGAAGGTACGCTGTTCAATGGATGGGGGAATACGGTCAACGCGACCATTATCTCGTCCGGCGACACTGAAATCGGCTCGATTCGCGATAAATTCGAAGCCCTCAAGGATTTCGAGTTCATCGGGCTGAACGAGATTCCCGATAATTACGGGAAACGGATTCTCGTCGACTTCACGTTCGATATATTCAATAAAGACCTGCGCCCGGAATACCTCTTCCGGGTGTTCGCCGACCTGCAGAAGCATCTCGACGCGCTCCGTTTCACGGGAACCCCGTTCAATTTTATTATGAATTACCCGTTCGGTACCAACCAGAAGAATTACCTCTATTTTCAGCGCATTATCGACCGGTATCTCGAACTCCTCGGGGAGTTCTATACGGTCAAGCAGATACTCATCCCGAATATCATCTCGCGTTTCTCGTTCACGAAGATACAAAGCCCCGTCATCCATATTATCAACGCCGTCCGGCTCGGGAAAAGCCTGAAGGTGAATTTGACCGATAATTCGCGGGTGACCCTGATCTACGGGATCGACCTCGTGACCTCGTTATTGACCGCGATGGACCATATCGGGGGGCATCATGTGATTATCGAGGGGATCGACCTGTGCCTGAAGGATATCGACGAGATCGCGCGGAGGACGGCGGGGGAAGCCCCCATCCAGTTCGATAAGGAACGTTTCATCAAGTATAACTATCCCGGTTCTCAGGGGGTGACAGTGAATAATATCAACTACGAATTCGAGAATATTATGATCGATTTGGTGAATAATCTGTTCTGACCGCGGGCGGTGTAATAAAAAAAAGCGAGGACTTTCGTCCTCGCCCCACTCACCAGAGTGAGTTTGCAGAATTGGGAGGGGAATCTGCTTTCTCATCTCTTTCCGGTCATTTCCGAATGAAAGAGTCTATAGAAATGACCGCGAACATGTACATTATCGGCAAAGATTCCGCCAATTTAAATAGTTTTGCGAAAAATTATAAAAATATTCATCGTATATAAAAAGTTACCCCATAACGAGGATATTCATTCCTATAAATTGACAGGCGGCGGGAATCCTTATAAAATAATCGTGGCTATATATCTAGTAGTACGATTAAAAAGAACAGGAGGCATACACATGGCTGTAAAAGTTGCTATTAACGGGTTCGGTAGAATCGGGCGGCTTGTTTTTCAATCCTTAGTCGATCAGGGTTTATTGGATACTTATGACGTTGAAGCGGTCGTCGATGTTGTAACCGACGCGGCTTATTTCGCTTATCAGATCAAGTACGATTCGGTACAGGGCAGGATGAACGCGAAGATCAGCTCGAAGAAGAGCGATCCGAGTCTCGCGGACGACGATATTCTCGTGGTCAACGGTCATGAGATCCGCTGCGTCCAGGCTAAAAAGACTCCCGACGAACTTCCGTGGAAGGAACTCGGTATCGATTACGTCATCGAATCCACCGGACTTTTCGCTGATTTTGAGAAGGCTTCCGGGCATCTCAAAGCCGGCGCGAAGAAAGTGATCATCTCCGCTCCCGCTAAGGGCGAGGCGAAGACTCTCGTGATGGGCGTCAACCATGAAGAATACGATCCCGCGAAGCATAACGTTGTTTCCAACGCGAGTTGTACCACCAACTGTCTCGCGCCTGTCGTGCATGTGTTATTAAAGGAAGGTATCGGTATCGAGACCGGTCTGATGACCACGATCCATTCCTATACCGCGACCCAGAAGACCGTCGACGGTCCTTCCAAGAAGGACTGGAGAGGCGGACGCGCCGCGGCTGTGAATATTATCCCGTCGACCACCGGCGCAGCGAAAGCGGTCGGTATCGTTCTTCCTGCGACCAAGGGTAAATTGACCGGTATGTCGTTCCGCGTACCTACGCCGGACGTGTCGGTCGTCGATTTAACCTTCCGCTCCGAAAAGGATACCTCTATCGAAGCTATCGACGGTTTGCTGAAGAAAGCGTCCGAGAGCTACCTCAAGGGTATCCTCGGATACTGCAACGAAGAAGTGGTATCGACCGACTTCATCCATGACAACCGCTCGTCGATCTACGATTCTCTCGCTACTATGGAGAACAACCTCCCCGGCGAGAAGAGATTCTTCAAGATCGTATCGTGGTATGACAACGAATGGGGTTATTCGAACCGCGTCGTCGACCTTCTGAAGTACATGGTTTCTAAAGATAAGTAATTAATTGATATCGGGCGGGGATTTATCCCCCGCCCTCGTTTTTATTCATTTATAGAGAAGGAGACGGAAATGGCTATTACTAAAAAAACAGTCAAAGACATTAAATTCGACGGCAAGCGCGTGCTGATGCGCGTGGATTTCAACGTACCCCTCAAGGACGGCGTGATACAGGACGATACCCGTATCGTCGCGGCGCTCCCCACTATCAAGTATGTGCTCGAGCACGGCGCGAAGACGCTTGTGCTGATGTCGCATCTCGGCGATCCCGCGAAGGATACGGCGAAAGCGAAGGAGAAGGCCGACAAAGAAGGGAAAGCGTTCGACGAAAAGAAATATATCGACGGGAAACATAAAATGGCGCCTGTCGCGGCGCATCTCGCGAAGCTCCTCGGTAAAGAGGTCAGGCTCGCCCCCGCATGCTTCGGGGCGGATACCGAAAAGATGGTTTCCGCGATGAAGGACGGCGAAGTGCTCATGCTCGAAAATACCCGTTTTCATAAAGAGGAGACGTCGAAAGACGCCGCCGCCCGCGAATCGATGGCAAAGGAGCTTGCCAAGTACGGCGATATCTATGTCAACGACGCGTTCGGGACAGCGCACCGCGCGCACGCCTCCACCGAGACTGTCGCGCATTATCTTCCCGCTGTGGCCGGCCTCCTGATGGAAAAAGAGCTCGATTATCTCGAGGACAAAGTAGTAAAAAATCCCGCGAAACCGTTCGTCGCCATTATCGGCGGCGCGAAGGTATCGTCGAAAATAACCGTCATAGAGAGCCTGCTCGCCAAGGTCGATAAACTGATTATCGGCGGCGGTATGGCATACACGTTCTATAAGGCGATGGGTTACGGTATCGGCGATTCGCTTTGCGAAGACGACCAGATCGACACCGCGAAAAAGGTGATGTCGGCCGCGAAAGCGAAGGGTGTGGAGCTGATCCTGCCCCTCGATAATATTATCGCCGATAAGTACGATCCCAACGCGAATACGCAGATTGTCGACTCGGACAAAATCCCCGACGGCTGGCAGGGTCTCGACGTCGGGCCGAAAACGGTCGAGGTCTATAAAAAGACTCTTGCCGGGGCGAAGACGGTATTCTGGAACGGCCCCGTGGGCGTGTTCGAATTCGAGAAGTTCGCTAACGGAACCGTGTCGATCGCGAATACCCTCGCGGGGTTGAAGGGCGCGATCACTGTTATCGGCGGGGGAGACTCCGTATCGGCGGTGAATAAGGCCGGGGTTGCGGACAAGATGTCGCATATTTCCACCGGCGGCGGCGCATCGCTCGAACTGGTCGAGGGGAAAGTATTACCGGGCGTCGCGGCGCTCAACGATAAATAGGCCGGACGATGGTCGAACATATTGTCATGTGGCGGATGAAGGACGAGAACAAGGCGGAGAATACCGCCGAGATGCTCTCGAAGCTCCGTTCGCTGAAGGATAAAGTCTGGGTCATCCGCGCGCTTCGGGCGGGGACGGACTTCAACGGGGGCGATAACGCCTACGACGTCGGGCTATCGGTGACGCTGAACAGCAGGGCGGATCTGGAGATTTACCGGAAGCACCCGGAGCACCAGAAGGTCGGCGAATTCGTACGTTCGGTGACCACGGAACGCGCGGTCGTCGATTTCGAGTACCAGGGATAGATGTGTCTGTCACTGCGAGCGTATACCAACTTTAAAGTGACGTGAATAAATCTAGAAGCGAAGCAGTCTTTTTCAAATTGGTATTGATTGCTTCTACCGCGCTAAAAAAACGCGTGGTATCACAATTATATGAAATTTCGGATGTATTGCGGAAGGAGGATAAAATGGCTAAGAAACCTTTAATGTCGGGTAACTGGAAGATGTATATGAATACAGCAAGCGGCCTCGACCTGGTCAAGTCGCTGAAAGCGAACTGCGGGGATGTCAAAGACCGCGACATTCTCATATTCGTACCGTTTACGCTTCTCGCCCCTATTGCGAAAGAATTGGATGGGACAAACATTTGGGTCGGCGCGCAGAATATGTACTTCGAGAAGGAAGGCGCGTTCACCGGGGAAATCTCGCCGTTACAGATACTGGATACCGGAGCGAAATGGGTGCTTCTCGGGCATTCCGAACGCCGCCATGTGTTCGGCGAAACCAACGACCTGATCAATAAAAAGCTCAAATCGGCGCTTGCGCACGGGCTGAAACCTGTTCTCTGCGTCGGAGAGCTGCTCGAGGAACGCGAAGGCGGAAAGATCGAGGAAGTGCTGAAGACCCAGACGAAGGGCGGCTTCAAGGATTTATCGAAGGAAGAAGCGGCGAATGTGGTGATCGCGTACGAGCCCGTATGGGCGATCGGCACCGGTAAGACGGCGTCGCCCGAGGACGCGGACGAGGCGCACCGGATTATCCGCGAGATACTGGCGTCGATCTACGATAAGGAGACCGCGGACAATATGCGTATCCTTTACGGCGGGTCGGTGAAGCCCGATAATGTGGACGGGCTGATGGCAAAGCCGAATATAGACGGGTCTCTGGTCGGGGGCGCGAGCCTGAAAGCCGACGGGTTTACCCGGATTGTAAAGTTTCAATAAATAATTAATTTCAGGGGAGAGGGGTTCTGTTCCATGAGGTAAAACGCGCGGGTAATAATATCCGCGGCGTGACGGCTGACGGAACAGTTCCTCATTTCCTCAATAATGAAAAACTCCTTGACATTTTTAAAAAATAAGATAAATTATATACCTATAATTGAGGTTGTTATGGATTTTTTCGGAGCGACTATGAAGTGCTTTAATCTGAAAGATGAGATTGATGCGGTAATTAAAGAAATCTTAGACTACAAATGGCTGGAGAGTGAAAAAGCGGGGCATGATATCGGTATGAGCCGCGCCGCCCGCGAATGGATCAATAATTACTATGACGAATGGTTTCATTATAATTGCGAGCGTTTTTTAGACGAGAAGCAGTCCAAACGGAGCCAGTCGGTCTAATACTCTTACCAATATTTCTCATTCGGAATACCGATGAATAAAGAAAAAAAAGCTAAAAATCCCTTCCTGCGAATCATTAAATGGGTGATTATTATCTTCGTTATCCTCGCCGCGGCCGCCGCTGGAACTGTCGCCTATTTTTACTATACCACCGACCCGCAGGACCTGGTCAAGAAAATATCCGCCGAAATTCAGACGAATTACAACCGTGAAATCAGGGTTCAGACGATCGAGATATCTCTTCTGCAGGGGATTCATTTCACCGGCATAGAAGTATCGAAGTCGGGTGGATTTATTAACGGCGTATCGGTCAAATTCGCCGAGGGATCGCTTATTTATAATCCGCTGGGGCTTTTCATGCGCCAGCTCGACGTGCTCAGCATATCGGTCTCCGGCCTGTCCACCACCTACGACAATGTGATGAATATCCTGAACGACTTCACGAAGGATGTCCCGAAGGCGCCCGCGCAGACCAACCATCAGGCCAACCTTTTCACTATCAAGGTTCGGAATATCGAGATCAAGGATTCGCAGGTATTATTCAAGGATACCCCGCTGAATTTCCATGTGACGCTTTCCCCGTCGGATGAGTTCGACGAATCCGGTTTCGTACTGGACGTCGACTCGATGTACGGTTCGGTGCATTACGACGGTACTCTTAAAAAAGGGTTTCTCCAGATCCGCTCGTTCCAGCCGGATAAACTGATGAAGATGAATACCGGCTTCACCATCCCGCAGCTCGACGCCGAACTGGTACGTGAGGGGATGGACGATGTGACGGTGACCGGTAAGATAGTCAATATCTGCTGGGGCGAGTTCAATCTCTGTTCGCAGACGCAGTTTACCGGGACGTACTCGCTGAAAAAACAATACCTGCTGGTGCACGGCCTCGGGTTCCGTGTCAATAACAGCCGTTTTTATATCAGCCGGCTTCTCCTTTATTTTTCACGCGTCCATATCGATCTGGTCGCCGATAAGGTCGATATCGATGTCTCTGATTTTTCCCCCGGTATGAGCGGTAAGCTGACCGGAAATATCGACCTCGTGTACGATAAGGGATTTATCCTGAGCGGAAAGATGCGGATGGATAGTTTTAAGTTTCAGTGGATCGATAATCTAAACGGGGAATGGACGGTCGCCGATAACCGGCTGACCGGGAGCGCGAACGCGGATTTCGCGGGGGGAAGCGCAAAACTGGGCTTTTCCAGCGGGAATCTCGCGGTATCGCCGTGGAGCGTGGAATTCAATTCGCAGAAGATAGACGTCGCGCGATTCCTCGCGGAATGGGATAAGTATTCCGGGGGCAGTGGAAACGGTGGAGGTAAAGAATCCGGGGGACAGGAAGCCGGCTTCCCGATAAAAGTGCCGGTGATCGATCTCCGCGCGAATATCGACCAGATCGTGTTCGACGACGTCGACCTGCGCGATGTCTCGATGGCGGGGATATGGAAGAACTCCGAGCTGACCGCCGACGGCTCGCTTCAGTTCCTTCGCGGTAAACTTTCCGCGCACCTAGTATGGAAAGGAAACATCGTTAACGGGAAATTCCAGTATATCGACGGGAAGCTCAAGGAGCTCGCGGACGCGTTTCTCAAGGGCACGGGCAAGCTTCACGGCAACCTCAACGCATCGGGGACATTCGCGCTCGACCTGACGGATATTTTCGGGTCGGACGCCGATTTTACGGTGAGCGCGTCCGGCGGGGAAATCCGCGATTTCGCGGTGCAGAAGGAGATGGCGTCCGCGCTCTACGGTATCCCGGTGGACGATATTTTCTTCGATACCGTGCTCCTCAAGGCCAAGCTCGGCGATAAAAAACTCACCATAGAAACATTCAAGTTCGACAGCGACGCGATCGTGATCGGGGCGTCGGGAGATATTCATACCGACACTAAGAAGATGAATATAGACGCCGAGGCGTCGTTCTCTCAGGATTTCCTGAACCCGCTGCCGAATATCGCGACTATATTCACGTCGGGATACCAGAAAGACGGGCGGATCGCGTTCAGGCTGAAGATCGGCGGGGCGTTCGACAAGCCCGAAGTGAAGCTGAAGTGACCCTTAGGCAGGCTTAGGGTAACGGCGCGGAAGAGCATGACCGCATCGTGGAATTCGTCAGGACGAACTATCTGGCGTGGGGCGGGGAAGTCCGGGAAGGGTAATCCCTACTTCAATTCTACCGTCTCCACCACCGCCTTCTGCCCGTCGATATAGGCGAGCACGGCGTTCCCGTCGGGGGTGAAACGGAATTCGACTAACGGGTATCCGCCGTAGGATTTCCCGTCGATACACACATACCACTTCCCGCCGTCGTAATCGCCGGTAATCCCGCCCTGAAAATCGCCCATTTCCTTTTTAGTGCATCCCATCCCGTAGATAAATCCCCAATGGCCGCCGGAGAAACGGATCGCGTCGTCGTTCCAATAAAGCACGCCGTCATACGGCCCGTAGTCCTTCCCGGTGATATTCATATAGCACTTGCCGCCCTCGACAATCTTATACCCGTACTCGTTCTTGACCTGTTTACCGCCCTTCTTATACGCATACCCGAAATCCTTCCCGTCGGGGGAATAGTACAGGTCGTATGCGCTGTCGTAAGGGCCGTAGTCCTTTTTCCCGACCTTCATATAGAATTTCTGCAGGGCTTTCTTATAGGCATAGCCGTATTCTTTGCCGTTCGCGGAGAAGGATACCGGCTGGATATCGCCGTACCCGCCCTCGCTCTTTCCGTCGATATTCGCGTAATACTTACCGCCCTTGACATAGGTATATGCGACATGCTTCTCGTCGGGGGAATACGTGGGAATATATCCCTCCTGATACACAGGGTATGTCTTTCCGTCGATCGAGACATAATGCTCCCAGTCCTTCATATAGAGGTATGACGCGAACACCCCGGTCGCTGAGAAGTACGGCCCCAACGCCTGCTCGAACGGCCCGAACTTTTTCCCGTCGATCACGATATATTCCTCGTACTCCGCCATCGAGTAATTATACCCGGTATGCTGGTTATCCGCTGAGAAAAATACGGACGCGCCGAACTTAAACGGCCCGAAGGTCTCGCCGTCTATATTGTAATAACTTTTTTTATCCGTCGTGTACGGGAAACCCCACCGCGAACCATCGGGCGTACTGTACATCAGGCAGCAAAAATCCACGTCGGCGATTTTTTTCCCGTCGATATATACCTCGTTCTTTTTAGTCTGACTGTTTTCTAAAATCCACCCGGCGGACTTGCCGTTTTCCGAATAGAAGGAGTTTTTATGCAGGTTATGTTCCCCGAACTTTTCGCCGTTCTTCAGGATAGTCACCATATACTGGCTGACCAATTCCACATAGAGCGTTTTCCCGTCCTGCGATAACACCAGTTTCTTGGCGCTGTCGTATTTCGGCAGATTATAGGCCGTTTTCGCGGAAACCCCCGCGGTAACACCCGATATAATAAGGAATAATATGATAAACCGCTTCATAACACCCTCCTGACTGTTGATATATATATCATATCACGAGTGTGTAAAAAAGCCAGTCCCGGTTGGATATATTATTCGAGCACTTTACATTTTCAGTCCCATATCGTGGAGGTACTTTTTCAGGTAGAACCCCGTGTAGGACTCCCCGCATTTGAGAATACCCTCCGGCGCGCCCTCGTAAATCACCCCGCCGCCCTTGTCGCCCCCCTCGGGGCCGAGGTCGATGATCCAGTCCGCGACCTTGATCATATCCATATTATGCTCGATCACCACAATCGTGTTGCCTTTGTCGACCAGACGCTGGAGCACGTCGATCAGGCGTTTCGCGTCGTCAAAATGCAGCCCGACCGTCGGCTCGTCGAGGATATACAGCGTGCGCCCGGTGCCGATTTTAGAGAGTTCCTTCGCGAGCTTGACGCGCTGAGCCTCGCCGCCGGAAAGGGTGGTCGCTGGCTGTCCGAGACTGATATACCCCAGCCCCACATCCTTGAGCACCTGGAGCTTCCGGCTGAGGATGGGGATTTTCGAGAAAAAGTCCACCGCCTCGTCCACCGGCATATCGAGCACGTCGGCGATCGACTTGCCGCGGTACTTTACCTGCAGGGTCTCTTTATTATAACGCTTCCCGCCGCATACGTCGCATTTGAGGTACACGTCGGGGAGGAAATGCATCTCGACCTGGATATAACCGTCGCCCTCGCAGTTCTCGCAACGCCCGCCCTTGACATTGAAGCTGAAACGCCCGGCTTTATACCCGCGCGCCTTCGCCTCGGGAAGGTTCGTGAAGAGGTCGCGGATCGCCGTAAATATCCCGGTATAGGTGACCGGATTACTGCGCGGGGTGCGCCCGATGGGGCTCTGGTCGATATCGATCACCTTATCGATATGGGATATGCCTTTTATCTCACCGTGCTCGGCGGGCTCCTCGCCGCTGCGGAAGAGCTTGCGGTGTATCGCGCGGTAGAGGATATCGTTGACCAGCGACGATTTTCCGCTGCCGGATACGCCGGTGACCGCGATCAGTTTCCCGAGCGGGAAACGCACGTCGATATTCTTCAGGTTATGCGCGACCGCGCCCAGTACTTCGATATACTGTCCGTTTCCCTCGCGTCGGTGTTCCGGCACATCGACAAACTTCCTGCCCGACATATACTGCCCGGTCAGCGAATGTTCGCATTTTTTGATTTCGGCGGGAGTGCCCGCGAATATCAGCTCTCCGCCGTAAAGCCCGGCGCCCGGCCCGATATCGATCACCCAGTCCGAGCGGGAGATCATCTCCTCGTCATGCTCGACCACCAGCACCGTATTCCCCGTATCGCGGAGCTGTTCGAGCGTCTTGATCAGGCGGTCGGTGTCGCGCGCGTGCAGGCCGATAGTCGGCTCGTCCAGGACATACAGCACGCCCATCAGTCCCGACCCGATCTGGGTCGCAAGCCTGATCCGCTGGAATTCCCCGCCGGACAGCGTGCTGACCTTGCGGAAAAGCGATATATAGTCCAAACCCACGTCTATGATGAACCTGAGGCGTTTATCGATCTCCTTCATCACCTGCTTCGCCACGATGTTCTGGTTTTCGGTAAGCGTCGATTTGAGCCCCTCGAAGAAATCGTATGCCTGCGGGATATTCATCTTGGATACTTCGATGATGTTCCGTCCGCCGACCGTGACCGCGAGGCTCTCCTTCCGCAGACGCTCCCCGCCGCATTCCGGGCAGGGCGTCGAGGTCATATACCCCTCGAGCCATTCGCGCATCCCCTCGGACTGCGTCTCGAAATACCGCCGCTTGAGGTTCGGGATCACCCCCTCGTACTTCGAGTCCGACATCAGCGCGATCCGTTCGCTCTTGTACTCGAGCTTGATATTGCCTTCCTCGCCGTAGAGGACGATCTCCTGTATTTTGCGGGGAAGCTCGCCGAACGGGGTATCTATCGAGAAGCCGTGCTTCTTCGACAACGCGCGGATATACGCCATCCAGATACTCTGCGACGAGGGATGGGTCGCGATCGCGTTATCGTTAATGCTCTTGTCCCACTGTACGAGCAGGTTCTCGTCGAACTCGAGGATATCCCCCAACCCGCTGCACCGCGGGCATGCCCCATAGGGCGAGTTGAACGAGAACATGCGGGGGGCGACCTCGTCGATACCGAAATTATGCTCCGGGCAGTAGTATTTCTCGGAATAGAGGCGTTCCGCGCCCGAATCGGCGTCCATCACCACCATCACGCCGTCCCCGTAATGCAGGGATGCCTCGACCGAATCCGCGAGACGCGAGCGCTGCCCCTCGTCAAGCTTCAGGCGGTCGACCACTATATCGATATCGTGCTTTTTATTCTTGTCGAGCTCGGGCGCGTTCTCCAGTTCGACGATTTCGCCGTCCACCCGCACGCGCGCGAATCCCTCGGCGGCGATCTCCTTAAATAAGTCCTGATGCGTCCCCTTCTTCCCCTTCACCTTCGGCGCGAGTATCATAAAACGGGTATCCGCGGGCATTTCCATGATCGAATCGATAATCTCGTCCACCGATGCGGCCACGAGTACGCGCCCGCAGACCGGGCAATGCGGGATACCGATACGCCCCCAGAGGAGGCGGAAGTAGTCGTAGATTTCGGTGACTGTCGCGACTATGGAACGCGGGTTCGCGTGCACCGACTGCTGCTGGATGGAGATGGACGGGGAAAGCCCCTCGATATACTCGACGTCGGGCTTCTTCATTTTACCGAGGAACTGGCGGGCGTAGGCGGACAGCGACTCGAGGTAACGGCGTTCGCCCTCGGCGTACACCGTATCGAACGCGATGGAGGATTTCCCGCTCCCGGATACCCCGGTGATCACCACCAGTTTATCGCGCGGTATCTCCACGTCGATATTCTTCAGGTTATGTTCTTTCGCGCCTTTGATGAGAATTTTATCGGTCATACTCCGCCCCATTTTGGAAATAGGCTATATTTTAAGCATTCGCGGCGAATCAGTCAAGCCATCTTTTAAAGGTCGCTGCGCGACGGCTAATCCCGATATCTTGCTGAATCGATCAGATAAGTTCATAGCCCGTGTTTATGGGTTTGCATCACACAGAGTCGACCACCTTGCCTGCGCTCGGCACTCCCCCATCCTAGGGGTCGCTGAGGGTGTGCAATGACCGGTGCCCAAGCAAATTTATTGAGTAATATATAGCCCGTGTTTATGGGAGTACGTTAGCCTAAACGTGTCGACCAATGCAATAAAAAAAGGGAGACCAAAGTCTCCCTTTTATGAATTTTAATTGTATACGGAACTAAGGCTTGATATCGTACATCAGCTTGTTGCCCAAATTCTGTTTGTAAGCGTTAAACTGGTCCCAGTATCCCTTGATGATTTCCTGGTACTTTTTATACAGCTTCTTTTCCGAACTGTCCTTGAACGCGAAGTTCTTTACGTAATCGTCCTTATACATCTTCTGCCATCCGGCATCGACTTCTTTCTCAAGCTCCATCCATTCGGCAAGAAAAGCGTCTAAACGGAGCTTTTTTGTCTCTTCTTTGTTCTCGCCTTCTATCAGCATCACATCGTTGTAAATACTGTTGTAGAATTCGTTGAAAACTTCTTTTGCGCTATCGAGCATTTTCTTACCTTGGGGATTGGCATATTTCGGAGTACATTCGTTGAGACACTTTTTGAGGCTATGGGTAGAATGCTTCATACTGGAGGCCACATCCTTAGCAACCTTTAAAGCCGCGCCGTAAAGGGCTTTCGCCTTATTCGCGGCGGCTTTCCCGGCTTTCTGCGCAAGTTCTTTAGTCTTCTTATATAGCTTTTTCACCGCTTCCGCGACAAAATCCTTGACTGCGGGTATGACCTTATCGGTGATCCCGTCGATAATCTTACTGAAGCCGATTTCGCCGTTTACGCTGAACTTCAGGCTTTTACCGATCACTGAAACTTCTCCGGCGATATCGCCCATGAGCTTATTACCGCTGATCATACCGTTGATGACCATCGACTTAATCTCAAGCTGCGCGATAATCGCGTCGATAGCGACTCTTAACGCCTTCACCTTGCCCAGAACTTCGGTAACTTTACCGCGCAGGGCGCCCAGTCCTCCGCTTTCGAGTGTCAGACCTATACCGAGACCCTTAGGCTGGATACGCAATGACGCGGTATTCAAACCAAGGATGGAAAGAATCTGCCCGATGCCGGGGATATAATCGGTAAAATCACCCGCGGGTATTTCTGCGGTCAGATCGAAATCCTTAGCCGACTTGAAATATCCCTTAAAATCGTAGGTGCCCCATTTCGGGATGCCGATGGAATACACTTTGTCGGATTTTTTCTCGAACCCGACCGAACCGATTCCCGGAATTTCCACCATAAACGATTTGGCGGAATAACCGAACACACTTAATGCGGCAATCATCATCAAAATCATGAAACTTCTCTTCATTACAAAACTCCTGTAAATATTTGTTTGCCTATAACCATACACATGTTTTTTATTAAATAATTTCCATGGATTGCTAATAGTATACTACCCGCATGTGAATAATTCAACATAATAACCACTTTTTTTTCTTAGATGCGCTATATATAATTACAGTTGCCATATTATACTATTGTATGTATATATTTAAACAATATATATATGATATATTTAACATATGAGATTGTTATATTTAACATTATTACAATTATTATAACATATATTGTATAATTGTTATATATCTTATTAATTCATGGTGTTTTTATGATTCACCGAATATTTTATAATGGTCATTCCTAATAAGCGCCTTTTATCAATGGAGGAATTCGGACATGCCGTCACTTAGTGATAGAAGGCACTGCGTACCCTAATATTTAGTATTATGCTATGACGCAGGCTTGCGGTGTGTTTTGCCGGACATTGTGGTATTGGGATTAGCCCCCGCACTTCGTGCGAGGACCAGTCCGTCTTTTATCAAAAGGGGAAGACGGACTGGCCGTCACTCAGTGACCGCATTATTTTCCTGAAACTTAAAGTATAATATTACATCACGGGCAATCTACTGATACCGTCACACCTTCTGAGATCGGGGTAAGCGTGCGCAGCACTTGCCCGAAACTAACTTTTCCGCTATAATATTGCTCTAATAACGATAAGGATGTCCGATGCTTTGCCCGTTATGCGGCTCAGGCGATACCGCATTCAAGTACCGTATCGCCCGCTTCACGCCCCCGTTCGATATCCACGAATGCCGCGCCTGCCGTTTCCAGTTCCGCGACAGGACGGGTCTCGACGCATACTCGTACTACGACCGGGGATACTACGAGGGCGGGAAGGAATTTACCTATGTGGACGAACGCCGTCTGGAGGAAGCGTCGCGGATAGTCTGGCGCGCGCGGATGAAACGCCTCAAACGGCGCGACCATAGCGGCGCGGCCGAACCCGCGTTCCTCGATATCGGGTGCTCGTTCGGAGGACTGATGCAGGTCGCGGAGGAATACGGGTACCGCGCCTATGGGGCGGAGGTCTCGGAATACTCCGGCGGATACGCGCGCAAGCGTTTCGGCGGGGACCGCATATTTACCGGGAGTATCGAGGATATCCACCTCCCGGAGGGGCAGTTTTCCGCCGCCGCGATGATAGAAGTGATCGAGCATATCGCCGACCCCCGCAAGGCTATAGAAAGTATCGCGCGGGCGATGAAACCAGGCGGCGTATTCCTCGTGCAGACCGCCGATATGGACGGGATGCAGGCGCGGCGCGCGAAGGATATGTACCATTATTACCTCCCGGGGCATCTGTCCTACTTCGACCGGCACAATTTGAGAAATTTATTGATGGAAAACGGGTTTAGCCGTACGCAGTACATCGGCGGGGTGGAGTTCGGGCTTTTACCGAAATTATTGAAGTCCCGCGCATCTTTTTCACGGTTTTCGGAGTATATTAAATGGATGAGAATCTCATTTTATCACTGGATGAGTAAAATAACGCTGGGGCCGTGGCATCTCACGAGCTCGATGGTGATTTTGGCATGGAAGTAGTTTATATCGAACGGAACATTCCCGCTCAGCCCCCTGCGCTCGAAATCGAGGATAGAAAGAAGGAGAACCGGAAACGGGTTACCGTCTTCGTCGCGCTGTCGATTGTCGCGCATTTTTACCTGTTCCTGTTCAGTTCCGCCCTGCTTGATAAGCATATCTACGACCTGATATTCAATCCAAATAAAGACTCGAGCATCATCATAGAAAACATCTTTGTCGATACCCACACGGTATCCGAGGAAACCCCTAAAAAAGGGCTGGCCTCGCAGAATCCCAATATCAACAGTTCCCCTCAGATTTCTAAAGAAAACACCTACCATTATATCAACGAATCCGACGGAGGCCCGCAGACCGCGCCGTCGCCGAATAAACAAAACGCCTCCGTACCGGATACGGCGAAGACCCAGCCCGCCGAAAAAGACCCCGACGGATGGCAGAAACCGTCGCAGGATAAAACGGTGACCGCCGACCAGTCGTTCGTTATCCCGCAGGTGGTCGACACCCAGCCTTATTCCGATTATCACACATCCTACTCCGATAAGAAGGAGAAGGCCGACGTGATGATGGACAGCCGCGGGGATATATCGATTGCGACCCTGCCGGTCGAGAACGCCGAGTACCTTTCCGCTATCCGTAAAAAAGTCGTCGAGAGCTGGAAGGTGTTTTTCCCGGTGTTCCAGTATTACCAGGGATTGCTCAAGCGGGGCGATGTGGTGGTGCAGTTCGTGATTACCCAGGACGGGAGCATCAAGGATGCGCGGGTGATCGAATCGTACGGGTATAATATCGCGGACGAGGCGGCGTTGAACGCGGTGCTCTATGCCGGGGACTTCGGCCCGTTACCGGAAGGCCTGCAGGAGAAGGGTGTTCTCGTCATCCATTTCAACTTCGCATACTAGGTGCTGCGCACACTAACCCCATTACGATGTGTTTTCATTCTATCAATCGCGAGCCTGCGGCCAGTGCGCGGGTAACTTTATTCCATTTAACGGATGCCTAGACGTTAGCGGTGTTGTTTTTCTTTGCCTGTCTCTTTGCGATTGCTTGTATTGGCCCCAATTAATCAAGCAATTTTTAAGCCTAATTTTTCCTGATTCTCACGGTAACAAACCGGGGATTGATATCCCAATCGTTCTATAATCCAATGATGATTATAGTTCACAATAAAGTAT
>JABLXV010000040.1 GCA_013177895.1 Brevinematales bacterium
GCCTATAACCAGCTTCCCGAAAATCTCATTCAGGCGTTGATCGACACAGAAGATCAGGAATTCTATAACCATCACGGTTTCAACCCGTGGGCGATGTTCAAGGGTGTTTTCATCAACCCGTTTATCGGTAAAGATATAGTCGGGGGTTCCGGTATTACCCAGCAGCTCGCGAAGATTCTTTTTACTGAGGGTGAAAAAACCGTATTCAGGAAACTTATCGAACTATGGTATGCAGTCCAGATAGAAAAGAAATACTCGAAAGAGGAAATTCTCGAACTTTATTTTAACCAGATGTACTTCGGGCACGGGTGTTACGGGATAGAAGCGGCCGCGCAGTTCTTTTTCCAGAAAAGCGTATCCGACCTCAATTTAGCCGAAGCATCGTTCCTGGTAGGCTTGGTTCAGGCTCCTTCCCGTTACTCCCCTATCTTCCAGCCCTATCTCTCCCAGAAACGTCATTGGACCGTACTGGTATCCATGGTAAATATGGGATTCATATCGCAGGACGAGGCGCAGAACTCGTTCGAGAACTTCTGGGAAAACTATACCACCTCCTTTAAAACGGTCGGGCTGAGCGCGAGCCGTAACGAGAGCAATGTCGCGCCGTTCTTTACCGAATATGTCCGAAAGATTCTGATTGAAAAATACGGCGAGGAAGAGGTTTATACAGGCGGCCTTCAGGTTTATACGACCCTCGATCTCGATAAGCAGGTTGCCGCTAACGAAGAATTGAAAAAGGGTCTCGATAAAGCGCAGGCAACGTTCGACAGTGAGTTCAAACAGGCGCAGAATGCCGTGAAAAAGAACAACGAAGACCTGGTCGATATGCTCAGCCTGTTTTTCGGGATGGATAGTATTACTTTGGGAGAGAAAAAATCGAAGATGAAGCTCGAGGGGCTGATACACGATTTCGACGACGTAGTTTATCTGTCTTCCTACATGTTCGGCCTCGATCAGGTCAATATCAAAATGAAGCAGAGAAATATGCTATCCAGCCTCGTTAACAAGAAGCAGGACCAGATAGAAGGCGCTCTCATCTCCATCAACCCCAAGAACGGTTATATCGAGGCAATGGTCGGCGGTAAGGAATTCAACTACGGCAACCAGTTTAACCGCGCGGTACAGGCATACCGGCAGATGGGTTCGTCGTTTAAACCGCTTTACTATGCTATCGCGATAGACGCACGCCTGATTACACCTGCTACGGTTTTTCAGGATATGCCGATCTACTACGAAAACCAGTACGGCCAGAAATGGATACCCCGTAACTATTCGGGAAACTTTAAAGGCGCGATACGGGTTCGTACCGCTCTCCAGTTCTCTGTAAACATTGTCGCCGTGCAGGTGTGGGACATGATTCAAAATCAAATCGGCTACGGCGCGATGGCGCATAAACTCGGGTTATTTTTCGGACTGGATTCCGACCAGATACAGGAGCGGGTCAAGCCGGATATGGCGTTCTCGCTAGGCGTGGGTATTTTCAGTCCGTTGGAGGTATGCCGCGCGTTCGCGACATTCGCCAATAACGGACTTCAGGTGTTGCCGATAGCCATACTGAAAGTGAAAGACCGTTACGGTCGTATCAAGGACGATTTCGAGTCGCAGAGAGACCTGACTGTCGAAGCCGAACAGGTTATTTCCCCCGGCGCGGCGTGTCTGATGCAGGACCTGCTGATGACGGTGCTTTTTAACGGAACCGGCGCGGAGGCTGTCGCGCAGACGGGATTCTACGGGATACCCGCCGGCGGTAAAACAGGCACTACGGCGAACTGGAAGGACGCATGGTTCGCGGGCTTTACTCCTAATCTCGCGACTGTCGTATGGATGGGATTCGACGATTCCACCAAATCGTTGGGACGCCACCAGATGGGCGGTAAACTTGCCGCGCCTATCTGGATGAGTTATATGAAAAAAGCGATGAAATACTCTAAAATAGAATCATTCGCCAAAGCCGGAGGGGTACAGGCCAGCATCTGCGCGGATACCGGTCTTCTGCCTACCCCGTATTGTCCAAACGTTATCGTAGAGAACTTCCTCGCGGGGACTGTTCCTTCCCAGAGCTGTACTATTCATACATCGGAGGATTACAAACTCCAGCATGAGATAGGTATGGAAACATTATCCGACTTCGATATTGTTACTACCCCCGACGGGGATAAGAAGCTGCCGGGCGATAAAAAGCCGGGCAACGATAAAAAACAACCCGATACCCCGATCGATCAGGATAGCCTCGATCTGGGCGATCTGGATTTGAATATGGGTATCGGAGATTAATGCGTTTCGCTATTATCGACGGATATGTTGACGAGCCGACTTGTCTGGGCGTCCCGTTTTTCGTATCTACCTATATCCGTTATTGCGCGGGAGCTCTCGTATCCGCGGGAATCACTGATATTCGTTACCGGACTATCGAGCAGGTGCGTGAATCCCAGTATGCCATGCAGGATATCGATTACGCGGTTATCATCGCGGGCAATCCCGTTCCGGGGAAGTATCTGGGCGGGATGCCTATCAAAGAATACGAGTTCGATAAAATCGCCGCCGCTAATAAAAAGACACGTTTTATTAGCGGCGGCCCTATTCTTTTAGACCCTCTCCCTCTTCATACTGACAATATTTCCTACGCCGAAGGCGATATCGAAAAATACCTGTACCTCACATTCGGCGGCGGTAACGGCGGTTCCACCCGCGCTATCGCCGACCTGAACCGTTTCGCGACTGCCGGGGCGTTCATAGTGGAACAGCATCCGCGCTACCCTGATATCATCTGCGAGATCGAGACAGGGCGGGGATGCCCGCGCGCCGATCATTGTTCTTTCTGCATCGAAGGAACCTACCCGGTGGATTTCCGCGAACCCGGCGATGTTGTCGCCGAGATGAAGGAGTTGGAGCGTTACGGTATCCGCCATTTCCGGCTGGGCAAACAGGCGGATTTTTATACCTATGGATGCGACATGTCCTCCATGAAGGACGGTTTTCCGAAACCCGACCCTGGGATTATCCAGCGTCTTTACCTCGGTATCAAGGATTCCCTATCATCGCTCGAAACCCTCCATCTCGACAACGTCAATCCCGGCACTATCGCCCGCTATCCGATGGAATCCGAGCGGATAACCCGCATTATCGCGGAAAATAATACTCCCGGGGACGTCGCCGCGTTGGGAATGGAGAGCGCCGACCCTAAGGTGATCGCCCTCAACGGACTGAAGGCCTCCGCGGAACAGGTAAGTTTCGCTGTCGGGATGATTAACGGGATCGGCGGGATACGCGCGGACGGGATACCCAAATTCCTGCCGGGCATCAATTTAATCCAGGGGCTCTCCGGCGAGGGCAAGGGCACGTTCGCGCTGAATTACGAGTTCCTGAAATCATTGCTCGATCATGGAATGATGCTGCGCCGGATCAATATCCGTCAACTGCGGATGAGCCGTTCGACCGAAATATATTCGAAAAAAAGCGATAAGAAGGCGGAAAAGATTCTCGACGCGGTATTCCGCAACTACCGTGAGAAAATCCGCACCGAGATCGATATCCCGATGCTGAAAAAAGTCTACCCGGCGGGCACACTGCTCCGTAATGTAATAGTCGAGCAGCACCGGGGACCGTGGAGTCTCGCGAGGCCTCTCGGAACATATCCTATAGTGATCGATATCCCGCGCGAATTGCCGCTATTCTCCAAACACGATATCTTTGTCACCGACCACCGCGAACGCTCGCTGATAGGGCTGACTTTTCCGTTTATCCCCGAGAAGGCGTCGCTGAATGAGTGGAAGGCTATCCCCGGGATCGGCAGGAACGCGGGCGCGGTAATCGCGGGACGGCTGTTTTCCGCGCAGAGCCTGTCGGGGTACGATATCCCGCCGGACGTTTTCGCGCGTCTCTTTCCCGAGTCCTTCTGAAAACTCAATTTAATTATTTGCGAATTCCCCGGATTCAGGTTATAATATTCAGCTTTTTGTTATCTACTATGAAGGAGATTATATGGACATCTTTGTAAAGAAGTACCCCGATTGTTTACGTCAGGCGTATGTAAAGGTCGGTAAAATAGAACTGAACGATGCGTTCGATCATACTCTGAGCGAACTTTCCCAGCATGTCGATTTCCCGGGATACCGCAAGGGTAAAGTTCCCTCCGACATCATCGAGAAGAACTACCAGAACGAAGTGGCGCAGTCGGTGATCGAGCATCTCGTGCACGAATCGATCCATAAGATGAGCGAGGACGGCGTACGGCTCTATTCCAATCCGAAGTTCCAGCCCCTCGTAGGCCTTTCCCGTAATAGCGAATTCACGTTCTCCCTCGTATTCGAGGTCGAACCTGAGTTGATAAAAGATATCGACGTATCGAAAATAAACGTAGCATATGACGAATATTTCATCGACGATAAAATGATCGAACAGACAATGCGCCGTTCGATGGACCTTCTCGACCCCGTCAGCGGAAAGATCAAGTCCGGCGATATCGTAACCGTGAAGGTTAATAATAAGGATTATTTCCCTGAGAATAAGCAGAAAGTGATGAGCGCCGAGATGGTCGAATCTCTGATCGACAAGAAAGCCGGGGATACGCTCGATATTTCGTTCGATAACCTGAAAAACTATGTTATCGACTTCATCGGTGTCATAAAAGAACCGTTGAATGTAGAGATTATTAAGGCGGAACGCCCCACGGAAAAACCTATCGACGACGAATTGGTCAAGCAGACTACCACGCATAAATCGGTCGCCGAATTAAAAGAGTCCGTCAAACGTCAGCTCGAAGGGATGGCGCAGGAATTGAACGCCCATTCCAAGAGCTCCGGTCTGGTCGGCTATCTCCGTGATAATGTCCAATACGACTTCCCCAAGTCGCTGTTTATCGATCACGCGGGAAAGAGCGCGTTTCATTTCGTCGAAACGAACTATTTCGTAAGCGAGACCTCTTTGTCGGATTTACTGAAAGATGATAAACTGAAAGAGAAGAGCGACAAGGTTTTCAAGGACTCCTATTCCGATATCGTCGTCGCCCTTTTTATCGAGGATTTCGCCGATAAGAACAGCATTGAGCCGTCCAACGAACGCATCAATTACCTGCTCGCCCTCAGGGCGCAGGAAGCTCGTATTTCCGCGGACGAATATAAGAAAAAACTCGCCCCCGAAGAACTCGACCGCATCAACCGCGAAGCCAAGAAGGACGAAGCGCTGTCGTATATTACCCAGCAGGTAAAGTTTTCGATCAAGAATAAACTTCCATTGATAGAGCCTAAAAAATAAGCCCAGGTGGTGAAACTGGTAGACACGCTGGACTCAAAATCCAGTGGTAGTGATATCATGCGGGTTCGATTCCCGCCCTGGGCATACGAAGGGCTGTTCTTACAGGAATAGCCCTTCCTCTTATTAACTTCCGCGGATTCATAAAATCCGCACGGGAGGGGGACGGTCATATGAATATCAAGAATACCCCGATCTACGAATCGCATCTTCGCGCCAACGCGAGAATGACCGATTTCGCGGGATGGAACCTGCCTATCCAGTACACCGGTATTATCGACGAAGCTCTCCACTGCCGGAAATCGGTATCTCTATTCGATACCTGCCATATGGGGCAATTCTCCTTCAAGGGCGATATCCGGAAGAGCGGTATCGAGAATGCATTCTGTTTCCCTATATCCGATATAAAAATAGGACGCTGCCGTTACGGGTTTATCCTCAACGGTATCGGCGGGATTATCGACGACCTCATCGTCTACCGTATCGCGGTGGACGAACTAATGATAGTAGTAAACGCCGCGACTACGGAAAACGACTTCAAGACTATCGGGCAGGATATCGCCGGCGGCTGCGAATATAAAAATATTTCCGATATTACCGCGAAAATCGACGTACAGGGGCCGCTTTCACGCGACCTGATGGCCGAACGTTTCGGCGAGCAGATCCGTTCCATCCCCTATTTCGGCTTCATGAAGATGAATATCATGGGCAGGGACGCGATAATCAGCCGCACAGGATATACCGGCGAGCTGGGATACGAAATCTATATCGACGCTTCTGCCGCCGCGAAACTTTGGGATTCCCTCCTTGAGGACGAGCGTGTAAAGCCCGCCGGACTGGGCGCGCGCGATATACTCCGTCTCGAGATGGGGTATTGCCTCTACGGGAGCGATATCGACGATATGACCTCGCCTATCGAGGCGGATTTGGGCGTATTCGTCGTCACCGATAAGGAATACCGCGGCATCAGGGGGATTCTCCAACAGAAGGAGCAGGGAGTTCCGCGTATCCGCGCGGGATTTATCACCCATTCCCGCCGTTCACCGCGCCACGGATATAGAATATTTCACGACGATGCGATGTCCGGCGAGATCACAAGCGGGACATTTTCACCCACCCTCAATTCCGGCATCGGGATGGGGTATATCGATACAGCGCTGGCGAAACCAGGCACGAAGGTAGTCCTGTCCGACGGACGGGTGTCTATCGACGCCGAAATCGCCGAATTCCCGCTCTATAAAAAAGGTACCGCAAGAAATAAGTAGTTTCGGAGGATAAAATGCAGTATCCCGATCAGTTACGTTATTCCCAATCCCATGAATGGGTCTCCGCGGACGGAAAGACCGCGAAAATAGGCATATCCGATTTCGCGCAGCATTCGCTCGGCGACATCGTATTCATACAGCTCCCGGAAATCGGGGCGAGCGTTAAAGCGGGAGATTCCGTATGCGAAATCGAATCCGTTAAGGCCGCTAGCTCTATCTACACACCCGTATCCGGTAAAATTACCGCGGTAAACGAGGCTTTGAACGATACGCCCGAACTGGTCAACCAGAAGCCCTACGACGCGTACATATTCTTGGTGGAAATGTCCGATCCGTCGGAGATGAACGCCCTGCTCGACTCGAAGAAGTACGCCGAACTCTGCGAAAAGGAATCCGGTGCCCACTAATGCGGAACAGTTATACCCCGCACACGGAGCAGGATGTCAAATCCATGCTCGATACGATAGGCGTCGGCTCTATCGAGGAATTATTCAGCCCGATACCCAGGGAACTCCGGGTAAAAAGTTTTAACCTCGCGCCCGGTCTTTCCGAATTCGACGCGCTGAATAAAATGCAATCCCTGTCCGCGCGCAATAACACGCAGGACGTCCAGTTTATGGGGGGCGGGTTCTACGACCACTTTATCCCCGCTACCGCCGACGCGCTCGCGTCACGGGGCGACTTCTATACCGCGTACACCCCTTATCAGCCGGAAGCCTCGCAGGGCACATTACAGGCGCTCTATGAGTACCAGACATCGGTATGCAACCTTTTCGGTATGGATGTCTCTAATGCCTCGCTGTATGACGGCGGGACGGCGCTCGCCGAAGCGGTGCTCATGGCGTTCCGCGCGACACGTAACCGCGACACGGTGCTGATCGACGCGAATGTCAATCCGCTCTACCGCGATATCGTCAAGTCTTACCTCTCGCCGCTCGGTTTCAAGATAAAAGAAATTGCATCGAACGATTATCAACTGAACCGCAAGGAATTGATTTCCGCTATCGACGAACAGGTCGCGTCGGTCGTTCTACAAAACCCCAACTTTTTCGGCACTGTGGACGATTATACCGATATAGCGGATGCATCGCATTCCAAAGGCGCTCTGATGATCCTTTCGGCATATCCCCTCTCGCTGGGGCTTCTTAAATCTCCCGGAGAGATGAACGCGGATATCGCGACCGCCGAGGGACAATCCCTCGGTCTGCCGCTGAGTTTCGGCGGGCCGTACCTCGGGATACTGACCGCGAATGAAAAATATATCCGCAGTATGCCGGGACGTATCGTCGGGCGTACGGTCGATAAGGACGGGAACGACGCGTTCGTGCTGACCCTTCAGCCCCGCGAACAGCATATCCGCCGTGAGAAAGCCACGTCGAATATATGCAGCAACCAGGGGCTTTGCGCCCTGCGCGCGCTGATATATATGTCTCTGATCGGGCGCGGCGGGCTGAAAGAACTGTCGAAAACCATCTATGATAAAACACAGTATGCTAAAAAGGCTCTTGCCGGGATAAAATCGTTAAAAATACCGGAGACTCCGTGTTTCAACGAGTTCGTGATAGAACTTCCGGGGGACGCGGGACAGTTCAGGGACGCCCTGTCGAAAAAGGGTATTTCAGCGGGAATCCCCCTCGGGACGTTTTATCCCGCGATGAAAAACAGGCTGCTGGTCGCGGTAACGGAAAAACGGACGCGCGAAGAAATAGACGCGCTCGCGGCCGCAATCAGGGAGGCGGTATTATGAAAACTCCATTGATATTCGACGCATCCGTTAAGGGGCGCGGAGCGGCGGCATTACCCGCGTCCGGAGTGCCCGAACCGGCGGCTCTTCCCGCGAATATGACACGCCGAAACGAGGCGATACTCCCCGAATTGTCGGAACTCGACGTCGTCAGGCATTTTACCAACCTGTCGCGGAAAAACTTTTCGGTGGATACCCATTTTTACCCGCTCGGTTCCTGCACCATGAAGTACAACATCAAGTCCTGCGAACGCGCCGCGGCGATGCCCGGCTTCAACGACCTGCATCCGTTTTATACCTACCTTCCCGGCGGCTCGCAGGAAGTTTCCGGCGCGCTGGAGATGATCTACGATTTCGAGCGGATACTGTCCGAAATATGCGGGATGGACGGGTTCACCTGCCAGCCGATGGCGGGCGCGCACGGGGAATATGCGGGAATCCGCATGATCGAGGCTTATCATAAAGCTAAAGGGAACAATAAGAAGTACGTCATCGTACCGGATACGTCCCACGGGACGAACCCCGCGAGCGCGGCGATGGCCGGATACGAGGTAATCACGATACCGTCGCTACCCGACGGGAGTATGGATATCGACGCGCTGAAATCGGCGATAACGTCCGAAGCGGCCGCGATTATGATGACATGCCCGAATACGTTAGGGCTATTCGAGACGGGGGTGCGGGAAATCTCCGAAATCGCGCATTCGCACGACGCGCTGATGTATTACGACGGCGCGAACCTGAACGCCATCCTCGGCAAGGTACGCCCCGGCGACATCGGTTTCGACGTCGTGCATATCAATGTCCATAAAACATTCGGCACCCCCCACGGGGGAGGCGGCCCCGGAGCCGGGCCTGTCGGAGTAAAATCCGTACTACTGCCCTATCTCCCGCTGCCGAAGATTGTCAAAGGAGCCGACGGCTCGTTCTCCGTCATCACGGACGACGCGGACTCTATCGGGAAGATGGCGCCGTTCTTCGGGAATTTCGGCGTACTGGTAAAAGCATATACTTATACCCTCCTTCTAGGAAAAGAAGGATTGATAGACGTCGCGGAGAAAGCCGTGCTGAACGCGAATTACATCATGGAGAAGCTCAAGCCCTATTACGATCTGCCCTACGACCGCCGCTGTATGCACGAATGCGTATTTTCCGCGTCCGCGCAGGGAAAACATGGCGTATCGGCGCTCGATATAGCGAAATTCCTCATCGACCGGGAAATCCATCCGCCTACGGTCTATTTCCCGCTCATCGTGAAAGAAGCGATGATGGTCGAACCGACCGAAACGGAAAGCAAGGAAACCATCGACGGATTTATCGGGATTATGATAGAAGCGGCGAGGCTCGCGGAAACCGACCCCGCGATATTGAAGAACTCGCCCGTTCATGCTTCCATCGGACGCCCGGACGAGACTAAAGCCGCGCGCCAGATCGACGTGAAGATGAACTGCGGGTTGTAACGTGGAGAAATGGCGCTTACTGGTTCAGGGCTCGTTCGACGCGCCTACCAATATGGCGATCGACGAATTCCTGTTGAACAACAGCGATACCCCGGTATTCCGGCTCTATTCATGGAACCCCGCGTGTTTTTCTATAGGCAGGTTCCAGAACCCGGATAACGTACTGAAACCGGGCGTCCCGTTCGTCCGGCGAATGACCGGTGGCGGCGCGATCTACCATGATGCGGAAATCACTTACAGTATGGTCTGTAAACCTTCCAAGCAGGAAAGCTATTCGGTCAAGGACGGATACCGGAAACTATCCGCGTTCCTTTTATCGGCATACCGGAAACTCGGTCAAGACGCCCGTTACGCGTGCGAAACGGATAACCCGTCCGGCCATGAACTGGGCGCGCCGTCGGGATATTGTTTCTCCGGGCGCGAGGAGTTCGATATTGTCATCGGCGGGAAAAAAATCGGGGGGAACGCGCAGAGAATAGTCAAACACCGCGTTTTCCAGCACGGTTCGATACCGCTCCATATCATCCGGGGGAATTATCTCCCATTACTGGTCACTCCTTCCCACCATAGCGATTATACGGGACTATCCGAACTCATGGGCATATTTCCCGACCGGGGGCAAATCGCCGAGCTGCTGATCGAATCGTTTTCGGAATCGATGGGCGTCCGGTTTGAACAATCGGAGCTTACCCACGATGAATGGGCGGCGATTGAATGTCTGATAGGCGAAAAATATTCCGATCCCGAATGGAATTACCCCGGCACGAAGATGCGGGCCGAGACAATATGAGCGCTTATACTCCCAAGCCGGAATGGCTGAAAAAACGCATCGATTTCACCGAGCATAGCGAACTCCGGTCGCTCCTGTCCGCCGGCGGGCTTCACACGATCTGCGAGGAAGCGTTATGCCCGAATATTTCGGAATGCTGCAGCAAGAAACAGGCGAGCTTTCTGATACTGGGGCGTATCTGCACCCGGGGGTGCGAATTCTGCAATGTCGCTAAAGGGAAACCCCTGCGGGTCGATACCGGCGAACCGTCGAGGGTGGCGGAGGCAATCAGGAAGCTCGGGCTGTCCCACGCGGTAATTACAAGCCCGACAAGGGACGATCTTGCCGACGGGGGCGCGGGAGTATTCGCGGAAACTGTCCGCGCGGTGCGCGAGGTTAACCCCAATGCGAAGGTGGAACTTCTCGTCCCGGATTTCCGGGGAGATACATCGGCGATCAATACCGTATGCCAATCAGCGCCGGACGTATTCGGGCATAATATTGAAACAGCGCCCCGGTTGTATCATGTTCGAAAAGGCGCGGAGTATCGCCGTTCGATGGACATTCTCGCGTATGCGCATAAGAAGTATCCGCATATCCCGGTAAAGTCGGGATTGATGCTCGGGATGGGCGAGACTCGCGATGAGGTTCTCGGGGTGATGAAGGATTTGGTCGACGCCGGGTGCGGTTTTTTAAGTCTGGGGCAATATCTCGCCCCGGGAAGGGATTTTTACCCGGTGAAGGAATTTATCCGGCCTGAAATATTCGTCGAATATAAAGACGCGGGTCTCCAGATGGGATTCCTGCATATCGAAAGCGGCTCCTATGTCAGAAGCTCTTATCACGCGTCAGAATATCTTCATTCATAACCCCTTTTCTTTTCAATAAAAATGAGTTATATTATGTATATAGTCAAATAAATTAAAAAAATACCGATTATTAGAAGAGAGTCTTCGGGCAGGAAAAAAATGAAAATAAAGATATGGATTCTTCTTCTATCAATATGCGCCACCGGCTTTGTCTATGCCGCAAAAGTATACGCGCCACTACCCGGAGCCAGCGATAAATTCGATACGGAAGGTACAATCCAGAAACTTCTCGAAGTTGAAAAATACCCGATGGTGAAGCTTGAAAATCAGAATAAAGACCTGAAGATCGAGATAGAGATACTGAAAGACTTTGAAGGATTTGTTAAAGATTTCGATAACAAGACCGCCGACCTCTATAATTACAAGTCCCCGTTTAAAGAGATGCTGGGCACTTCCTCCGATCCGTCGATTGTCGAAGCTATCGCCGACCGTAACTCGCTTAAGAAAGATTATAAGGTTAAGGTTATCCAGACGGCGAAACCCGATTCGTTTATGAGTGAATCCGTATCGCGTTATAAAATGCTCTCACCCGGAAAATTTACCATTACTATGGGAAAGGACGTTGCCGTGATCAATTTTTACGGCGGGACGGTCGACCAGTTCGCGGCGACCATACTCGAACAGGCGGGCGATTTCCTCGAGGTGCGGGTCATCAAGGACACCGCGGATTCGTCTATAATCTATATATCCGGTAAGAAAACCGGCCAAGCCTATAAAATGATATTCCAGGGCGATCTCAAACCAATGAACGAGTTGGGCATGCTGACACAGGGTACCGCTAAGGTGGAAACAAAGATTGTCAATTTTATCCGACTGACATCACTTACGACAAATATCCCGATCATGGATAGTAAACAGGTTGTTCTGAAGCAGGGAACCGATGCGGAAATCGACCTGTCAGCGGAAAATATCGTTATTTCACCATCTACTTATATGTCGTACGAATGTATCGTAAAAGATAAACTTCAAGCGCCGACACAAGCAGATGAAACCATGCCGAAACTCCCCGAAGAATTGATGGGTAACGTTACCGTCAGTAATTTAATCAATAAGGTAACGGTTGAGGGACCGGGACTGATCCCGTTCTTTATGGAGAAACAAACCCCTACCTCGGTGGTATCGAATTTTACACGCATTATTACCCTTATCTTTGACGACGGAACGATTATTCCCGTGAATATTTCCAAAAGCGGGATATATACGAACAACCTGATGATGCAGAGCGGCAAACGGATTGTAAAAATGATCCTGAAAAACGAGAACACCCATCGCGATTATACCCTCAAGGATATGAAATTCGTTACCGTGATAGACGACGGCGGAATTCAGGCAAAAAATCCCATCTCGAAGGCATGCGACGCGATTATGACTATCGACGGTATCAAAATCGTCCGCGACAATAATACTATCATCGATGTTATACAGGGCGTGACGTTTAATCTGAAACGCGAAAGCCCCGCGGATATTCTCGTATCTATCGACCACGACTACGAACTGGTCAAGAAATCCATTATGGAATGGGTCGACAGCTACGACAAAGTGATGAGCTATCTTTCTATTCTGACAAAACCAAACCTGGATAAAACCCCGTTAAGCGAAAGACCTGATACCGCGCTCGCTAATGGTATCTACCAGACCGAATCCAGTTTTAATAACTTCAGGAATATGCTCAGAAACGCCATTATGAACGCCTATGTCACATCGCTGGGAAATCAACTGGCGGTTTTAGCGCAGGTGGGGATCTATACAAAAAAAGCCGGACAGGCGGGTATGAATTCAGATGAATTTGAAAATGTGAAGGCCGGGATATTAAAAGTAGATACGGCAGAACTCGAAGGGGCGTTAAAAACCAAGTTCGATGCCTTAGCAGAATTATTCGGAAACGATACCGACCATGATAATATCAAAGATACGGGGGTCGCGATTGCGGCGAAAAAGGTATTGGATTTCGCGCTTGGCGCCGGGGGATTTATCAAGAATAAGACCCAGAAACAAGTCGATAAAATGAAGGAAAACGAAAAGGAAATTGCGAAAATAAAGATACATCTTGAAGACTACGAGCAGGAATTGCGTATCAAGTACGGAAAAATGAACCAAGCCATCATCCAATCACAAGCCCAGCAAAAATGGATGGAAAATAACTTTAAATAACACTACCCTTCATTTATTCTAAAATATAAATTCTTTTTCTATTGACAAATTTTTATTCAGCGTTAAAATAATGGAAAATTAGTTGAGTATTCTATGGAAGAAAAAACTGAAGTTATTGGGGAAATTAAATCAGGCAACATCCGTATAGCGATCAACCAATTCGGTAAAAGTACGTTGCTCGATATCCGAAAGTACTTTAAAACCGAAGAGGGTCAGCTAGCTCCGACAAAAAAAGGTATTTCCCTCACTAAAGAACAATTCATAGAAATTTTAGAAATCCTCAACCAAAAGAAGGAAGATATTTCCAAACTACTGTAAATTATTGATTTTTATATTGACAGAAAGTTATAATCTGATACAATATTTATCATAGAATTTAATTTTATCTCGGAGGCTTTGGTATGGCAGAAAACGAGAGAGTAAAATTTGATGTAAAAAACATCAAAACGATGAACCTGAAATACCAGCGGGAAAAGCATATTAAAGAAGCGTTCGCCGCTTGGCTTTTTCTCCTGCCCAACTTTTTAGGTTTTTTGGTAGTTACATTTTTCCCTATTTTCGCGACTTTGATTTTATCATTTTCCGAATGGGACGGTCTTTCTTATGCAAAACCTTCTGAGATAACTCTCAAGTTTTATTCCGATCAGCCCGCGGCTGAGGATATAAAAATTGAGAAGGGTACAGTTTTGTATCTGAATACAACAAAAATTACATTTCGTAATGAAATTATTACGGTACCCTATGTTGTTAACGAAGATATTCAAATCCCGGATAATTCTCTCCAGTACGGGTTGTTTAACGTCAGTTACCTGAAAAACTGGAAAGATCCTCGTAACGTCCTCCCTGACGGTACTTTAATCATTCAGCCGATGATTGATAAAATAGAAACAAATTACCAGAAGTATATTCGCCCTGAAGAAGTCTATTTTGACGATCAGAATATTAGTGCGATGAATATCCGGTTCGAACAGCCCCTAGGCGCACTGAGTATTTCCTATAACGGAACTCCGCAATTCTCCGGTAAGGAAATAGTAGTCACCAAGAAAACAAAAAAAGCGGAAGTTATCGCGAAAGGTACGGTGATTTTAGCCGATTTATCGATTAAAACCCCCACCAAACAGGAAACGAAGACATGGACATATACCCTTGCTAACGATCTGATACTCAAGAAAGGCGAGACCAATGTTAAAGGTATCACTGCTCTTACCGCGAATGAGACCGGTCAGTTGGCAAAAGGTCCTTCACAGGTAATGAACAATCCTAAAAACGCAGAAGGTACTTTATTGACACTGAAAGACGGGGTTCCTCTTCCGATGAAAGTGAAGTTAGCCCAGATACCGAATATCGGAAACTTCGGTCTCCAGTTAATCGGTTTCGGCAACTTCGAAGAACTTATCATGCGGGATACCCGCTTTAGAATGTATTTTGTCAATACATTGTTCTTTTTATTGGAAATACCTCTAGGTATGGTGCTTTCCCTGATTATGGCTCTCGCGATGAACCAGCCGTTAAAAGGTATCGTGGTCTTCCGCGTACTCTTCTTCCTTCCCGTTATTTCGAATATTGTGGCCATCGCGCTTCTATGGAGATGGATTCTCAACTCGGATTACGGTTTCCTGAACGAGATGTTGCGGGCAATAGGAATATCTAACCCGCCGCAATGGTTCGGCGATAAAACATGGGCAAAAGTGGCGATTATTATGATGGACGTATGGAAAGGCGCCGGTTATAACATGATGCTCTATCTTGCCGGTCTCCAGGGTATTCCGCACTTCCTCTATGAAGCCGCGGACATCGACGGCGCATCCGGATGGCAGCAGTTTATGAATATCACATGGCCTCTGCTCTCGCCGACAAATTTCTTCATTCTCATAATGGGTGTTATCGGAGGGTTTCAGGCATTCGGCTCTCAATATGTAATGACCAGCGGAGGTCCGGCAGGGTCTACCACTACTCTAGTGTACTATATTTACAATAATGCTTATAAATGGAGTAATATGGGATACGCAACAGCGATTGCGGTTATCCTGTTTATATTTGTGATGGTTATTACTGCTATCAACATGAAGCTTACAGAAGGGAATGTAGAGTATTAATTAATCGCGAGGAGAATTCAAATGGCAACTACATATTTAAGGAAAAAATATCAATCCACCGGCGGAGGCCAGAAACCCACGGCAACCGAGGAAAAGGCTGCCGCATGGAACCTCCAGCAGCAACGGAGGTGGTCGAGGATTTTACAGAATGCAGTGGCGTACATTATATTGATGCTTGTATCAATATTTTTCGTAATGCCCTTATTCTATACTGTTAGTACCGCATTAAAATATGAGACCGATGTATTCGACGGGAAACTTATCCCCGATCCGGTAATACAGCCGGTATTATATAATTTCTTCGGCAGATCCGGCACGGAAAAAGACCTGTCGTATGACGGGGCTTTCTACGCGGGTATGGGCAGTACGGGGCAGTTCCCCCCCTTCTCCGTCTATTATTTCAACTCGTTTTTCGTAGGCGCGATGATCACCGTACTTCAGTTGCTTACCTGTTCGCTGGCGGCATACGCCTTCTCGCGATTATCATGGCCGGGGAGGGATAAAGTCTTCCTTGCCTATCTGGGTACCATGATGGTGCCCGGGCAGGTTACCATGATCCCGGTATTCATTCTTTTCAAAAATTTAGGCATTCTCAATAGTTATCTCGCGCTGATACTACCCGGAGCGTTTTCCGCATACGGGACATTTATGCTTCGCCAGTACTTCCTCTCTATTCCTAAAGAACTCGAGGAAGCCGCTATTATCGACGGCGCTACTAAACTCCAGATTCTCCGGCAGATCATTATGCCGCTTTCCAAGACCGCGTTATCTACGATGGCGATATTCACCTTCTTATATGCATGGAACGACTTCATGTGGCCTCTCATCGTCGTTAACAGTGAAAGTATGAAAACATTGCCCATCGGGTTGCAGGCGTTCCAGAGCAGTTACGGCGCGCAATGGCATTTGATAATGGCCGCTTCGCTGATTGTGTTGATACCCGTGATCATCATCTTTATATTCGGGCAGAAATACATCACCCGCGGTATTATGATGACCGGTATGAAATAAAGGCGGTTCCCCCTTGCGGGGACTGATGCAAAAATTAATTGCATATATAACTATTATATACATAGCTCTTTATAACACGCCTAATGGTCACTTCATTGCGCCTTGAAAAGGCGGTTATTAGAAGTGACCATAACAAAAAACGTCCATTTAATAAGCCGTTCCGTATCCACGGGGTGGCTTTTTTCATGCGTAATTGATGCTATCAACAAAAACGGCTGCCCTTTCGGACAGCCGCGCTATAAAATCAGAGATAATTATGCTTCAATCTTCTCGTTTAATATTGCCGCGCTTCTTTCAAGAAGGGTCTTTGTATCGTTCACAATAATATCGTGCTTCATTTTGTTCTCAGGAACGGCAAAATCGATAAAGAACTGAGCGATATCCTTCTTTCTCTCGGAATACCTCGCATCACGGAGCATCAGATATCCGATGATAGTATTCATGGACATCTCTACCAGTCTGCGGGCATGGTATTCCTGATAATCCTCGTCAGCCTTCTCCTTCACGTAGTGGATAGCATCGAGTGCGAGCTTATGCATTTCACGCACCTTCTTGTGAAGCTCCTCCACCTCGGTGAAATCGAATTCCTTCTCATATTTAGCGGTCAGTTCCTCGAACACGCCCTTCACAACACCGCCGATAGCCGCGACAACCTGTAACTGTGTCGTGCCCTCGTAGATATTGGTGATACGCGCATCGCGAGCAAAACGTTCCACCTTGAACTCACGCATAAATCCTGTACCGCCGTGAACCTGTATAGCGTCATAGGCGACCTGGTTCGCGATTTCAGTGGAATAAGCCTTCGACATAGGAGTCATCAACGCGGCGAACTGGGTGTAAAGCTTCGTATCTTCACGAAGTTCTTTATCCATCTCGGGATGTTTTTCAACCTGATGCTCCAATCCTTCTTTGATATCCACTATAACCGATGTTTCATAAAGCAAAGTACGCGCGGCTTCAACCTTCATTTTCATATTAGCGAGCAATTCCTTGACCGCCATGAACTCGCGTATCGATTTCTTAAACTGGATACGTTCGGTCGCGTACTTGTTCGCTTCACGGTAAGCCGCTTCAGCGATACCTACTCCCTGCGCGGAGATCGCAAGACGGGCGCCGTTCATCAGGGACATAACGTACTTGATCAAGCCATACTTCCGTTTGCCGACCAGGATCGCGGGCGCATCGTTGAACTGCAATTCGCAGGTGGGAGATCCGTGAATACCGTATTTATGCTCGATACGGCGTATCTTCATATATTTATCGCGTTCGTAAACAAACATCGACAGACCGCGTCCGTCGGATGTGCCTTCCTCGCTGCGGGCGAGAACCAGCGATATTTCCCCGCATCCGTTGGTGATGAAGCGCTTCACGCCCTTCAAACGCCACTGGCCTTTATCGTCCTGATAGGCCTTGAGATTGACCGCCTGCAGGTCGCTTCCCGCATCGGGTTCGGTGAGAGCCATAGAGCCGGTCACCTCGCCGGAACAGAAGCGCGGGAGAAACTTCATCTTAATATCTTCATCTGCGAATTTATTGATGGTTTCCGCGATATCCTGCAACCCGAAAAGGTTCATCAGGGACGCATCGGCGCGGGAAACAATCTCGATCGCGATGGAATAAAGCGTAATGGGGCAGTTCAGTCCGCCGTATTTTCTGGGAAGAGTAAATCCCATCAGATCGGCCTGTTTGAGACGATCCATCGATTCCTGAGTACCCTTCGCGTAACGGACTTCGCCGTTTTCGAAATGCGCTTCCTCGAGATCGACTTCGGTAGCGCGCGGGTCGATAAAATTACCCGCAAGGTCGCCAACGATATCGAGAATTCTCTGGTAGGAATCCATCGCATCAGCGTTGTTAGACGGGGCATAGTCGACCTTACCTTTTTCAGCGAAATTGTCCTCTTTCAGCTCTATTGCGCGGTTTAGGTCAATATGCTTCATATGGAACAAAATGTCATCATTATCACGATAAAAATTCGGCATCGCTTCCTCCTTACTTCTTGAGTGATTTATATACTTCAATAAAGCGAGGGATCACTTCATTGAGATCGCCGACAATCCCATAATGAGCGAGCTTGAAAATAGGCGCTTCGGGATCGTTATTGATCGCGATAACGCGGTTGGATTCGCTCATACCGGCCATATGCTGGATAGAACCGGATATACCGATAGCAATATAGAGTTTGGGACGTACAGTCGTACCGGTCTGTCCGACCTGATGGTCTTTCGGGATAAATCCGGCGTCCACAGCCGCGCGGGATGCGCCGACTTCCGCGCCCAGGATGTGCGCAAGGTCGTGGATCAGTTTAAAGTTATCCTTTGAACCGACGCCGATACCCCCGGATACGATGATATGCGCGCCCTTGAGGTTGACACTCTTCTCATGCTGGATACGTTTCAGAACCTCCGTCCTGATAATATCCTTCGCAATAGTAGGAGTGAATTCGACTACCTCTCCCTTGCGGGATTTATCTACGGCATTCATCTTCATCACACCCTCGCGAACGGTCGCCATCTGAGGGCGATGATCGGGGCTGACGATTGTTGCGATTATGTTTCCGCCGAACGCGGGACGAATCTGGTACAAGATGTTCTTATACTGTTTGTCTTTTCTCGTAAAGTCGCCGATTTTAAGGTTCGTACAGTCGGCTGTCAGGCCTACGCGTATTTCCGACGCGATACGCGGGGCGAGATCGCGCCCGGTAACTGTCGCTCCGTAAAGTACGATCTGCGGCTGGTACTGCTTGATCATATCCGCCATCGTTCTCGCATACGGCAGCGTGGTGTAACGCGCGAGCGAGGGATCCTCGGCGATATAGACCGTATCCGCGCCGTAGCTGAACAATAAGGGCGCTAGGTCTTTGACTTTACCGCCGGGAATAACCGCGCCGGTTTTCACATTCAACGTTTTAGCAAGATCGCAGCCTTTCCCGAGCAGTTCGAGACTGACATCGGAAATCTTTCCGTCATGCTGTTCTATAAATACCCATACTTCATTCGTGCTCATTCCGGGCCCCCTAACCAATGATATGTTCGGTCATGAGTTCCTTTATCAGGGACTCTATGCCGTCTTTCGACTTATCAATATTCTTGAAATCGCGAGCTTCGAGAACGACGCTTTCGATTTCTTTCACCATAGTGGGAGAACCGGCCAAACCGCACTGTTCGGGAGCGGCTCCGAGATCATCATGTCCCCATAGCTTGATGATCACGCTCGAGTTCTTCTCTCCGCCGTTGACATAATCGTCATCGTTGGACTGCGCCTCGAGAGGCGTCATCGCGCGCTTATACGCGAGCACTTTCTTGGCGGCAGACGGACGGGGATCGTTAGCCTCGTCGGTAACCGTAAGAAGCACCGGCAAAGAAGCGGAAACTTCTTCATATCCGCCTTCGATCGATCTCTCGATAGTGATCTTTTTGTCTTTGATATCGATGATTTTATCGACATAAGTGACCTGGTTGACTCCGAGTTTCTCGGCAGTCTGCGGGCCGACCTGCGCGGTGTCGCCGTCAATAGCCTGGCGTCCGCATAAAATAATATCGAACTCTCCTACTTTCTTCACAGCCAGCGAAAGAGCATAGGAGGTGGCAAGCGTATCGGCTCCGGCGAATATCTTATCCGACAAGAGAACCACATCGTCCGCGCCTCTGAATAAACTTTCGCGCAAAATGTCCGCGGCACGGGGCGGCCCCATCGAGATAACAGTGACCTTTCCGCCGTACTTATCTTTGATTTTCAACGCTTCTTCGAGCGCATTCAGGTCTTCCGGGTTAAAGATCGCCGGGAGCTTCGAGCGGTTGACCGTCCCTTCGGGGGTCATCGCGTCGCCGGTGATATTCTGAGTATCCGGAACCTGTTTGACCAATACAATCATGTTGTATTTCACGTTCACCTCCACTTATGTATTTACGATATTTTTTATACGCAACAATTCATCATTCGCTTCGGAAACCATATCGCCGATAACTTTCTTGATAGGCTTGATATCGTGGAACAACCCGACGCTTTGCCCGGCCATCAACGACCCGTTATCGACGTCTCCGTCGACAGCGGCCTTACGTAACGCGCCGATCCAGAAGCTTTCAACCTCATACTGTGCCTGTTCCTTGGTAACTTTTCCTTCCTCAAGATCGCGTATCAGCTTCAATTGGATTTTCCCGAATTCCTCGGAACCCTTATTCTTGATCGCGCGGACGGCAACCACCGGAATACGGGGATCGTACTGCGGCGCGGCAATCGCATGACGTGCATGCGCGCGGATAAACGCTTTCTTAAAGTTGGGATGCACCTGACATTCGTCGGTCAGAACAAAGCGCGTCCCCAATTGAACACCCGCGGCGCCCATCAGGAGAATATTAGCCATCATTTTTCCGGTTCCGATACCCCCGGCAACAAAGATGGGAACCTCGTTGAACTGGTAGAGTACCTGCTGAAGGAGAATCATGGTAGAAACATACCCGATATGACCGCCGGCCTCATTCCCCTCGAGCACCAACGCGTCGATACCGTAACGGATTTGCTGATGCGCGCTGGTATCGTTGGATGCGAACGCGATGGTCTTTTTACCCGCGTCCTTCATACCGACAACATCTTCCCGTTTCGGAAAGTTTCCGGCGAACACCACAAACGGCACGTCTTTCTTCTTCACAATCTCATACTGTTTCTTAAAATTCGGCGCGATCGTAATCAAATTGACCGCAAAGGGCGACTTGATATTGGCGATACACTTATCGAGCTCCTGATCCAGCATCTCCGGGGGCATATTTCCACCCGCGAGTATCCCGAATGCGCCGTTGTCGCACACCGCTTTCACTAAATCGTAAGTGCTGACCCATGTCATAGCACCGCACAGAATGGGATATTCCACCCCTAAAAAGTCTTTTCCTCTTTTCCATAATTTGTCTAATAAGTTCACGAATTACCTCCGCTATTTATTAAAATAAAGATTTCTCCATCGCGATTTCATCACAGTCCATCAGGAAAGGACAGCTTGTGCAATCTCTCCATATTTTCTGCGGAAAACTTGCTTTGGGAACCTCAAGATAACCTAATCTACTGAAAAAATCAGGGGTACGTGTGAGTACAAAAGACTTTTTCACTCCATCGTCACGGAGGATATCCTCAGCATACGCAATCAGCAACTTTCCTATGCCCATCTTTTGAAGCGAGGCATCTACCGCAACCGAACGGATTTCCGCGAGTTCGGTGGAAAAAAACGAGATTGCGCAGCATGCGATAATTTTCCCCTCCAATTCCGCAACGATAAAATTCCTGATGTTCGATATCACGTTTTCAACGGACCTTTCCAGCATCAGGTTATTTTTTGCGAATGAATTAATCAGTTCCGCGAGCTTATCCGCTTCCCCGACTTTCGGGGTTCTGATCTTTATCTCTTCAGAGGGCATTGTTTATCATATCTATAATTTTATTCTTAGCAACCGCTCCGACAATTTTATCAAAAGGAGCGCCGTTTTTAAAAAGGATCATAGTGGGTATGCCGGTAATTCCGAATTGTGCCGGCGTTTCAGTATTGGAATCAACATCCATTTTACCGACTTTTATTTTACCGGAAAACTCCGCGGATACCTGTTCGATAACCGGGGCGATCATTCTGCAAGGAGCGCACCATTCAGCCCAAAAATCGACTAGTACCGGTATGGACGATTCGAGCACTTCACTTTTAAAATTATCATCATTAATTTCAGGTAAATTCCCCATTTCACACCTTCCTAAATTGTATTTATCTGAATTCGAATACGTTTCATCTTCAAATTCCAATAATTCATTTTACTCCTAAAACTGTTAAAATCGACCTCATAAATATCGTTATTCTTGGCATCGCGCGGAACTTCAAAACGAAACTTCTCCACCGTTTTAATAAATCCCAATCCCTCGCATCGATAACACGATGGATTTTGCCCCACACAAACCGGACAAACCGAACGCGAAGGAATATCGATAATGCCTACTGCCCCGGAATGTATCTCGCTTTTCGTGATATGAAAAATAATATCCTGTTCGATCTGCTTCGCCATATCCGAAAAAAAGATGCGTTTATCGGTCTTCATTCCCGCCTGCAGCATCGATTTCATCGATAGACAATACTCAACCCGGTTCGGGGGTATCCGGTAACCGCTCTCGGGCTTATTATTTATTAAAGTACCGATTGCTTTATCATACTCCTCTCGTTTCTTATCGTCTATCAATGTTTTATATGCTTCCAGAATCACAATATACTCAGATTCTGAATCCCTGTTAATATCCGGGTGATACTTTAACGAAAGCCTACGGAAGCTTTCCTTAATTCTACCCTTATCAGCCGCATAATCGATATGAAGAATATCATAAAAAGTCTGTTCTTTTTTCATTTTTATTTTCTTGGTTGAATTACATTGAGAAATCTCTACCTAAGTAAATTCTCCTCGCTTCCTCGTTACTGACCAAATCGTCATTGTTTCCGCTGACAAGAATCTTTCCCTCGTGAATAACATACGCGCGGTCGACTATTTTCAATGTCTCACGGACATTATGGTCGGTAATCAATATGCCCAACCCACGTTCATTTTTCAAATGGATTATAATTTTCTGAATATCGGCAATCGCGATCGGATCTATACCGGTAAACGGTTCGTCAAGGAGTAGAAAACGCGGGTGAATCGCGAGAATTCTAGCGACCTCAGTCCTTCTCTTCTCGCCCCCGGATAACGTGTAGCCCTGCTGTTTGCGGATTTTATTCAATCCTAATTCATCGATCAGATCGTCAGTAATTTGATTTATTTCGTCCTTGGATTTCCCCTGAATATCGAGAACCGCTTTTATATTATCTTCGACGCTGAGTTTGCGGAATATCGACATTTCCTGGGGCAGATAACCTATTCCCATTCTCGCCCGCTGGAACATCGGCCGGTAAACAATATCCTTACCGTCTAAAAGTACGGTGCCGTCTTCCGGGCGAACCAATCCTACAATCATATAAAATGTAGTCGTCTTTCCCGCGCCGTTAGGGCCGAGCAGTCCAACAACTTCGCCTTGCTTAATATGGAAACTTACCCCGTTTACGACCCGGCGTTTTTTATAGACCTTAACCAGGTTATCAGCGACAATGCCTTCACCAGAAAGAAATTGTGTAACATCTTCCTTTTCCTTTAAAAACATAAATATCCCTTAATGAGTATAGTTTATCAATTCAAATATCGTTTTCTTCAAATCCTTTCGTTTCACGATAATATCGACAAATCCATGATCCTGTAGAAACGCGGCGCGCTGAAAACCGGGCGGAAGTTTCTGACGTATCGTTTGTTCGATAACACGGGGGCCTGCGAATCCGATGAGAGCCTCAGGCTCGGAAATAATAATATCTCCCAGCATCGCGAACGAGGCGGTGACCCCTCCGGTGGTGGGGTCTGTTAAGACAGAAATAAATAATTCGCCTGCATCGGAGAGACGTTTTAACGCCGCGGAGGTTTTAGCCATCTGCATCAGGGAAAGAATCCCCTCATGCATACGCGCTCCGCCGGAAGCGCTGAATATCAGCATGGGGCGTTTATGTTTAATCGCTTCTTCGATAGCAATCGTTATCTTTTCGCCGACTACAGACCCCATACTTCCGCCGAGGAAGCTGAAATCCATGACGGCAAGTTCTACGGATACACCGTTCAACTTGCCATGTCCTATCACGACGGCCTCTTTTAACATGGTTTTTTCCATTGCGCCATGTACTTTTAATTCATAGCGTATTTTACCGTCGTTAAAATCCAACGGGTTAACCGAAACGATATTATTATTCGTTTCATTAAATGTACCCGGGTCGATTAATGACTGGATACGTTCGAACGCGTTCAATTTGTCATGGAACTCGCAGTTCGGACATACCTTCAGGTTTTCTTCCCAATCCTTGTTGTAGATCATCGAATTGCAGGATGGACATTTATGCCAAAGCCCGTCCTGAACCGGGTGATGCACCCCTTTTTTAATATTATATTTCTGCTTTAAAAACCACGCCATTTCAGCACCTCCACCTTCAGTTCAATTACTTAACTGCTTCCGTTAAAATCGCGACTGAATTGCTGGAACCGATTCTGTCGGCTCCGGCATGAATCAGATTTAACGCAGTTTCAAGAGTTTTAATGCCACCGGAAGCCTTAATACGGATGCTGTTGCCTCCTATTCTTTTCATTAATTGTATATCTTCTTCTGTCGCGCCGCCGGAACCGAATCCGGTGGATGTTTTTACGAAATCACATCCGGCTTCTATACATAGTTTTACAGCGGTTTCTTTTTCCGCGTCAGTAAGAAAGCATGTCTCGATGATCACTTTCAGGACTTTATCACCGGCGGCTTTTTTACAACGAATTAATTCGTTACGGATGTAAGGAAGTCTTTTATCTTTCAGCTTGCTGATATTTATAACCATATCAACTTCTTCCGCGCCGTCAGCAATCGCTTTTTTTATCTCGCTTGCTTTTATCGTGTTTCGGTTCGCTCCCAACGGGAAACCGATCACCGTACAGACTTTTACATCGGATTCTTTCAGCCATCGCACGCAGTTTTTTACCCATGCCGGATTGACGCAGACCGAGAAAAACCCATGTGCTCTAGCTTCAGCGCAGAGCTTCTTGATATCGCGCTCGCGGCAGTCGGCCTTCAGGTTTGTATGATCGAAGTACTTCGCAAAATTATTTGGGATTGTCATACACTTTAACCTTTTTCGCATAGTTTTGGAAATTATCAAGTATATTCAGCGCCTTGACTAATTGATCGTCGAATTCGAGATCGTAGACATTAGGCATATCCGATTCATGAATCTTCATTTTTACGAGCCATTTCAGGGAAATCATCGAGATTTTATAATTGAGTTTCAGCATATCCTGACGGAATTGGTTCAAGTCCGCATCGGTCGGTTTGGGATGTTTTGCGACGAAATCTTTGATAAAATTAGTCGACTGGATTTTATATAGATCGTTTTTCTCTTCGTTATCGATTTTTTCATACCAGTTCTTTTCTTCCACATCGGGCTGGAGCCCGATTTTATCGATCACATTCCCGCCGGGAGTAAAATACTTGGCGACAGTGTATTTCATAATCGAACTGTCTTCTGGGAAATCGAACGGTTTCTGTACGGAACCCTTACCGAACGACTTCATACCGACAATAACCGCGCGGCCGGTATCTTTCATCGCTCCGGCGAAAATCTCCGATGCGCTTGCGCTGCCCTGATCGATCATAACTATCACCGGCATATTCATCGGGACAATGGTATTCTCTTTTTTTGCATAGAACTCGCTGTTATTATCCGATAACCGCCCGCGGGTATAAACAATCAGACCCTCGTCGAGAAAACAATCTACGCAGTAGACTACGACATTCAGTAATCCGCCGGGATTTCCGCGAAGGTCGATAATTAATCCGCTGGGTTTTTTGGATAATATATCTTTCAGGTGCTTTTTCAGCTCGTCCGCGGTAGGCATACTAAATTCGCTGATGCGGACATATCCGTAGTTTTTGTTCTTTTCTTCGATCATGGCGGATTTAACGGTTTTAATGATTATTTCTTCGCGAACCAGAGTAACTTTGAACGGCTCATCGATCCCCTGACGTACCACTGTAATGGTTACTTTTGTTCCCGGCTTCCCACGAAGCTTCGCGATTGCCTCCATCACAGTAATATCGCGCGTTGTAACTCCGTCGATTTCCACAATTTTATCGTTCGGCTTGAGGCCTGCCTTCCATGCGGGGGTGTCCTCAATCGGTGAAATGATAGTAAGCCACCCGTCACGTATATCGATATGGATACCTAATCCGCCGAATTTGGCGCTCATATCGATGTTAAATTCCTTAGCGAGCTGGGGCTCCATAAATACCGAATAAGGGTCGTCCAAAGCCATCAGCATCCCTTTTATCGCGCCGTAGAAAAGATTTTTCGCGGTAACTTTATCTTTATCGTAGTATTCTTTTTTAAGGGTATAGTATGCTTTTTTGAACATCGGGAAATATTTGAAGTAGTTATCATCCTCGGGGTCGGCTATCTCGGACATAGCGTTGGTAGAAGGCGATCCGCCGTAAGCAAGGTTATTCATAAAGAAGATCCGGTTGGCTGTGATCAGTCCGATACCGAATACAAAAACGACAATAAAAACTATAAGAGCCTGATTCTTTTTATCCAAATTCATGGTCAATCTCCCAAGGCCTGATTTTCGTTCGATATATTATAGACTAAGATATCGATATACACAAAGTTTTTTTCAAATTTTTTCTCCCTCGCAGGCTTCAAATTAGTTTATGCAAATACGATTCATAAAATATAAAAAACTACCCCTCAAAGACTTGCGGGAAAACGAAAAAGATTATATCATTTTAATAATTGGAATTTGGAGATTGATATGCCGTTTGCCTTAGATTATGAAAATAATGCGATTACCGTTAAAACCGAAAACGTAATGTCACTTTGGAGCCTTCTCAAGGAATTGGTAGATACGCCCTATCTGAAAAGCTATGTGATAGAGAATTATGAGGGCGGTAACACATTGGTGCCGCGTTCCGCATGGGAAGACGATGGAGTGCTGTATCGTGAGGTCTCCGAGGATATTTTTCTATTCCCTTATGAATCGATCGGGTTCATCCTCGACGATACCGTCAATAATGTGGACATTTATGTTATCGATAATTACTCCGCCGGTATGAATTATAAAACCGATTATCTGGTATCTTTCTCTGTCCGCAACGTCGACCGGTTTACAATGAAGATGCGCGACCGTACAAAGATATCCTATATTCTCGCCTATTACCTGCTTTCCTATATGAAAATGAATTTCGATACGGGGTTTGTCTATACCATCGAACTGCTTCTGCGTTCGTCGATCAGCTATAAAAAACAGACTATCGAGCTTCTCCCTCCCACAGTTTCATTAGGTTTAGCTGAAATGCAATTCGTTCTGAAAATAACCGATGAAAATGAAAAGTTCCAATTCTTACAGTTTTTTTGCGGGAAAAAGTGTAAACGGAAAACTGTTAATGAGCGGGAAATCGTCAGTCTCGGTTATATAAAAAAAAAATTATTCAGTAAGATAGTTCTACTGAAATATCTTTACTACGCGTTCCTTGCAGCCCTCCCTATCAGCCTATATATCCTTTTGGAAAAGATTTTAAAGATCGGTAAAATGAGGGTTTTCATTATTTTCGGATTTCTTTTCCTGATTATTGCCGGTAAATTTTTCTACTCCTTATATAAAAGAAAGAATATCTATAAGCACTATTCGAAAAAGATACAGTTGGAGCAATTTAAAGAGGAAAGCTAATGCAGCATCTCGGTATTAAAGTAAATACGTTCCTCAATTTTTCTTTATCACAGCTAGTTGTAGCTTTTATGATGTTTTTTCTTTTATCCGTTTTTTTCTACCTTTATAATCGTCTTCTTGGCGACTCCGTAGTGGAGCAAAAAAACGAAATCAGGCGTAATGTTGTTTTCAGCGGTATTCTGACCGTTTTTTCTTTCATACAGATATTGCTCTTTTTTACGACTGATCCAAGATTCTTATACTGGCTTATAAAACTCCAATACGCTTTGACACCCATGGTTTTCCTTTTTCTTTTTATCTTTTTATTAAGCATCATTAATACATCCTATAAAAATCTTCTTCGTATAGTTTTGTATTCCTTCGGCGGTATTTATACCATTTTCGGTGTTTTTATTCTGTTTTCAGATTTCTTAATCACTATACCCGATTTACCCGATACCGCAAATCCAATCGTTATCACTCCCTTATTACACAATATTTATGCCTATATTCAGGTATCATTTCTGCTACTGATAGGTGCTCTCATTTTCTTTCTCCTTCGTTCGAGGATCTCTAAAAATAAATATTATTCTTATGGTATCGCACTCGCGGTCAGCTTCATTTTTGTCTTACTGGATATATTTATTAATCTGAAAATTCTCAATATTAGTCTAATCAATATCAGTTTCAGCGGTATCGTGCTTTTTGAACTGGTCAGTACAATCACATTCTTTATCGAATATTATCACTTTCAGGTCAATGTTAGAAAACAGGAGGGATTGCTTTCGTCAATCCTCGATAAGCTGAAAAATATCATACAGGACGGTCAATCTACCATTTACGACCTTCAGAAAGGATCGTCGGATTTTAAAACACTTTCAAACGAAATCCAGAATAACGCGAAAGAAAACGAGCAATCTATCGACGCGACATTGAATTATACCAATAATGAGAAGATGCATATCAAGAATTTTTCTACAATGGTTATCAGCAATATCAGTACATTCGAGAGTATCCTCAATTCTATGATGGTACAGAATAAAAAAGTAGAGGATTTTTCGGAAATATTTAAAAAGGTTATCGAAATCATCGAGGATATTTCCTCCAAGGGAAGGATTGTATCGGGCGGGGTTGTCAACCTGAGCGCGGTTATAAAAGAGGCAAAAGAAAAAGCTATCGATAATCATGGGATTATTAAAGAAATCCATACGCATATAAAAAACATTCAAAATGTTAATAAGACTATCGATAAAATATCCGACGATGCGAACGTACTCGCTATGAACGCCGCAATCGAGAGCGCGAATAACAGCGCGTTCGGTGCGGGTTTCATGGTGGTTGCAGAGGACCTGAAAGAACTATCCGTCAAAACGAAGCAGGAAACGTCGGAAATTGAGCAAATATTGAACTATCTGCAAAGGGATATTACTCTGGGAATTGACGCGGCATTCAGCGTGATGGAATTCTTCTCGAAGCTCGAAAATACGATCGATAACGTGTTTAACTATATCATCAATATTGTCGATCATACGAAGACGCTGATGGACGAAATAGAAAAATCGAACATCAGTCTTTCCGCCCTGGTTGAAATTACTTCGGAAATCGCGACTTACGGGATTCAGCAGAAAGACCTGAATAATGAATTGAATGAGAGTATTATCGAAGTGAAATTTATGATAGAAAGCATTCGCCGCGCTATGGAAAATGAAAAGGAACTGATAAAAAATTCTTTCCAATTCTCGGAATTCATCAGTCAATCCTCAAATACCAACGACGGTTATACATTCGAATTGTATACTGTTTTTAATGAGATACAAACGGAAATAAAGAATACCGGCGATGCCAGTTCCGAATTGAAACTGGTCGAATAACTATCTTTTTCCTATCGCTTTTTTCTTTTGGGATTTTGCCTCTTCCTCTTTCTTCTTTAGGTCGTGTTCGAGTTTTTCCTTCCATTTTTCTATCGTCTTTTTTGTTTCCTGCGCCAACGGCTGCTCATTTAGGATGATATATATTCTAACGTTCATATTCATATAATCGATAGCGCGATTCATATCTCCGACCTGCATGGATGAAAGCTCATATTTCATCCTGAATTTCTGCGCGGCGGTATCGGCGACACGTTTTATCATCTGGATCAGCGCGTTTATTTCAGAATAGTGTTCGGAACGCGGGTCGTACATCTTCGCCACACATTCCTTAAAATTGATCATGTTCTTACAAAGCGCGGCGAATTTACCATAGAGTTCGACAAAATTCCATTTCCATTTAGACGTCGGTCCCTCCTCGTACTCGACTAATGTAATATCGTATTCCAGCATTTGTAGAAGATGAAGGGTACGCGAGGGATTGAGCAGACTCAATGAGGAAAGAACATCCGCGTTTTCCGTAAGCGTAGAATCGATGTCGGTACCGACAATGGATTCGATCAGTTTAATAGCCTGGTATATATTTTTTCTGGCATTACCGAGATAAGCGTCGTTTTTTATATTCATAATCTCGACACTTTTATCGTTCATTTCGCAATACAGTCCGACTGTTTTCAGGTATGTCATAGCGGCAATAATCCTTTTATAATTGGTGTTCGGACCGCTCCCGGTACGCGATTCGCGTTCGAATTTTTCAGCTTTTTTATTCGTTTGGTCGACACGTTCTTTATATTCCTTCACGACCAGATTGTAGGCTTCCTTTTTCTGTTTGGTAATTCTTTGTATCATTGACATTCCTTTTATTTGTTATTTTATCCGGAATCACTTATATTATATATTATCGACAAATAAAAACCAAAATAAAAGTAAGTAGATGAAACAGAAAAAATTTTTTGAGAAGTTTTTACAGAATATTTCTAAAATCGATGAATATAATCTTAAAAATATCATCGAATTACTGGAATCTGAGCGGAGGACATTCCACGAGGTACTCGACTGGTTAAGCGAAGGTATCATTGTTTTTGAGAACGATAATGTGCTTTTTATTAACCAGGAGGCTCTCAATATTTTGCGTATCCCCCAGATAGATTTTCCCATAACGTTTAATGAACTCGAGAAAAATGTGTTTAACCGCGAATTGTATAGTCTGATAAAAAAATCGACCGATATCGTAGGTACGTTGTCCTATTCGGGGCCGAATTCCGGGGATATCAACGAGTATTACGAGCTTGAATTCAGCGGCAAAGAGTATCCTACACGTATCCTGAAAATCTGCGACTCAACCTCCCAGAAACAACTGGAATTCCAATTAAAAAATCTCGAGAGTATCGGGGCTTTGAACACCCTCGCGGCCGGAATAGCACATGAGATTAAAAATCCGTTATCGGCAATCGACCTCCATACCCAGTTAATCCGAAAGGGCATCGAAAAAGGGATGATTCAGGCTCCCGACGAGGTTTTACGCTATATTCAGATTATTCAAGAGGAAACCAAGCGCCTTAACAATATCCTGAACGATTTCCTGATATCGACGCGTAAACGCGAATTGAAGCTGTCTTTCGCCGACCTCAATCCGTTTCTGAAGGAAATCATCAACCTATTTCAGCCGGAATTCGACCTTTACCGGATAAAGGTCGAGGCGGATTTCGGTAATATTCACCGAATCTTTTTCGATAACGATTACCTGAAGCAGGCGATCGTCAATCTTCTGAAAAACGCGATTGAGACGGTAAAGGATTCTCCTCAGAAGCTGATTAAAATTAAAACGAAATATGACTTGGGTAAAGACGCGATTATTATTGAAATTATCGATTCGGGCGCGGGCATCAATAAAAAAGACCTTCACAAAATATTCGACCCCTACTTCACTACCCATGATAACGGGACGGGTCTTGGACTGACGATAGTCTACAAGATCGTAAAGGAGCACGGGGGGGAGATTGCGGTTGACAGCAGGGGTATCAACGAAAAGTTCCGTCTGCCGAAACCGTTCAATACTGTTTTTACAATACTTATTCCAGCGAACAGGGGAACAAAAATGCTCCCGAACGCGGATCAGTAATCGACCTGAAAGATATTCTTCAGATAATTTTTCGCATCGGGGCTGCCTAAATCCGCGGCTATCATCAAATCTCTGATCGCATATTTCTTAATCCCCATATTTTTATACGCGAAAGCCCTTCCGATATAAGCATTTATAAAACCCGGATTAAGTTTTATCGCTTTATTAAAGTCGCTGATCCCGTCTTTATACTTCTTCAGCATACTGTACGCCAGCGCGCGATGGTAATATGCCAGATAGTTCTTAGGATCATTTTTTATGATTTTATCCAGGTCTTTCAGCGCTTCGCTATACTTTTTTATTTCCAGAAGTACTATTGCCCGTCCGGTTAACGCTTCAATCATATCGGGTTTTATTTTCAGCGCGTGATTATAATCCGCGAGCGCCTTATCGTATTTCTTCATCGAATAATAAAGATTCCCCCGCGAGAGTAATAATTCCTTCTTGGAGTATACTACTCCCCAGTTATAATTGATCGCCAGCGCTTTATCGTACTTCACCAGCGCGATTTCTTTCTTTCCCATCTGTTCCAAGATCAAACCATAAATATAATATGCCTTGGAGTACTCGTTGTTCAAGTCGATAGTCTTTTTTATATGATACACGGCGTTCTTATTATCCCCGATCTTATAATAAACGAGACTGAGATTGCAATAGGCATAATCGTACTTAGGGTCGAGCTCTATCGCCCGTTGGAGCATCGTCATAGCCGCGTCGTAGTTTTTTCCCGTGAGGCAGTAAGCCAATCCGAGCGCGTTAAGATTTTTTACACTATCCGGGCTCAGTGCGAGCGAAGAAAGAAAATTCGTGATCGCATGATAAAAATCACGCTCCGAAAGGAATTTTATACCCTGCTTGTAAAACTTTTCCGCCTGCTTCAGAGGCGCGTCATATAAAAGTTCAGGCTTCAGGACTGTCTGGACTTCGGGCGGTATCGATACCGGTTCAATAATCTTCTCCTGATCGAAAACGTTGGTGATTTCGTTTGTTTCCTCAATATCCGTATTGATTACCACATCGTCAGTGACATTCTCATTAGTTTCAATATCAGTATTATCGATAACGATGAGATTATTCGTCCGCCCCGTGGAAGGCGTGTTAGTAGCGCTTACCGTAATATCATTGGTCTCCGCCGAATTATCCAGATAATCCATTTGGAAACTGCCGATATCCGAGCTTAACGTTTTCGCGGTCTGCATATCCTCATTCGCTTCCGTTTCCTTTCCTATCGCGAGGAATGCCTGTGAACGGTGATAGTATGCCTGAGCATTTTCAGGGCCTAATTCGATGGCTTTAGTGAGGTCGTCGATTGCCTTTTCGTAATCCTCTTTCTGTAGAAATGCCACCCCGCGTAAGTAAAATGCCTCTTCGCTGGTGTCGTCGAATGATATCGCCTTATTCAAATTATCGATCGCGAGCGCATAATCTTTTTTCTTCAGATATACCTTTCCCAATATGTAATATGCCTGTTGGTACTCGGGGTCGAATTTGAGCGCGTTTTTCAGCATCTGGATTGCCTGATCGTACTCTTTTTTACCGATCAGTACGGTCGCGTAGTTTTTATACACCCGTGACGAAGTATTATCGAGCGCGAGCGCCTTTTCGCTGGCGTCCGCCGCTTCGTCGTACATATTCAGGAGACTGTAGGTATAGGCCAGATTGACATAGGCGTTGGTATAATCCGGTTTTAGACGTATCACAGTACTGTAATTGGAGATCGCCTCGGTGTATTTTCCCATATCGAGAAAGATAAATCCGATATAATAATAAGCGTCCGGCTGATCGGGAGCTAGGGAAATCGCTTTCTTATAATCCGCGGATGCGCTATTGTAATCGTCGTTGTCGACATATGCGTTACCGCGGGAGTTATACGCGAGCACCAACGCATTCGACCCGTCAATTTCAGCATCCCATTTGCTGATCGCCCCTGAATAGAGATCGATAGCGTTATCGTATTCCTCGTTATAATACGCCACATCCGCTTTAGCCATCAGCATATCGAAACTTTCCCCGCCCTGCGCGAACGAGAGTATTGAAAATACCGAAATAAATAAAAACGCTATAAACCGCTTCAAATGGTTCATACTATCCGCCTTCGATTTACTGTGGAATGTTTCTGATAAAACATGCCTCTCCAACCCCTCATTGATCCAGTATTACGGAATCTTTTTAAGAGTTGCTATATTATCGGAGTTTTTCTTTTTAGTATAAGGATTTAGACATTGACAGGGTAATAACATGCGGCCGCGGAACCGTCTGGAAACAATTGGGGCTCCGGTTCAATTTTGGTACATTTTTCCTGACAGTAGTCGCAGCGCGGATGGAATTTGCATCCATCGGGAAGGTCGAGCGGATTCGGGACATTACCCGGGATAATCTCCAGACGGGTGATATCCCGGTCGATACGCGGGATGGAATTCCATAATTTGAAGGTGTACGGATGATGCGGGCTATTGACGATGTTCCGCGTGCTCCCTATTTCCGCGATTCGTCCGGCGTACATGACTATAATGCGGTCGCAGATGTTTTTTGCCACAGACAGGTCGTGAGTGATAAATACGATGGACATCCCTTTAACCTGATTCAAATCTTTCAGGAGTTTCAGTATCTCGGACTGCACGGTTACGTCGAGGGAGGTGGTAGGCTCGTCCGCGATCAGGATATCCGGGGAGTTCGATAACGCTATCGCGATCATCACGCGCTGTTTCATTCCCCCGCTGAGCTGGTGGGGATACGAACGGAGCCATATTTCGGGATTGTTGATTTTCACATCGTTCATCAAGTCGACCGCCCGTTTTTCTGCATCCTCGCGGGTCAACGATTTATTTTTTACCAGCATCCCCTCGGTGATCTGGTCGCCGATGGTCAATACTGGGTTCAGGCTGGCTTGGGGATCCTGGAAAATATACGCGATTCGGCTGCCGCGTATACTGAGGAGAGTATTCTCGTCAGGAGAAGTGATATCCGTATCGCCGGCAATCATTTTATCCGCGGAAATCATCGCGTTATCGGAAAGGAGACGGCATATAGCCAGCATCGCGGTGGTTTTCCCGCACCCGGATTCGCCGACAAGCCCGACAATTTCACCCTTCGGGATAGAGAGGTCGATCCCCCGGACAGCGTGGACTTCGCCGCGCATGCTTTTAATGCGGACATGGAGATTTTTCACTTCCAGCAACTGCGTCCCTCCCTTACTGCATATAGAATTGCAACGTCTTCATCTTGAGCTTGGTGAGAACCTGTTTGACAATATCCATCCACCGTTCGGTCTTCTTCTTTTCATCGTAGGATTTCTTAAAGGCGATGTCTATTTTGATCATCAACCCGTTCTTAATCTGGCTATCGACTATCTCGAAGGGATAATAAGCGTAGGCCTTGTCGTTTTCCCTGATAATATTAAAAACGGTGTCTCCGTTGGTGAGAGCCAGTTTTGCATACCCGGTCGACGATTTCAAGTAATCCATGCTGATAAAAAGGTTGTTGATTCGATTCAATTCGAACAAAGAATTATCGAAGATGATTTTTACCGAGGCCTCGTTATTCTCCATCGTTTTCCACAACTGGAACGAATGGGTAACGCTGCCGAGATCGCTGGAAAACTGGTAAAAATAGTTCGTTTCTTTAGTTTTAAAATCCTTCAGCTCCGGGAGCCACTTCACAATCGTATCGAGCATATTCTGATACATAATATCTATCGCTTCGACGCCGTTCCTGATCGCTGTACCGTAGAACGCTTTTCTATAACTGTCGACGCTGATTTTCATTTTATCCGTCGCTGCGTCGGCATAGATGGTATTAAATGCAATCATTAGTCCCAGAACCGGAATAAATATTTTCATTCTATCCCTCCTTTATCAGAACCCGGTTGATTTCCGGGCGCGCAAAAAAACGGAACGGGAGATAACGGCTCGAGCCGCACCCCCTCGAAACAAATAACCACGTCCCGTTTATATTCGAAAGCCCTACGGCGCGATTTCCCTTGATCTTACTGCTGGTGACGAACGGGACTCCGAAAAAAGTCACCTGCCCGCCGTGCGTATGCCCGGACAGTATAATATCCGCCATTGATGAATGCTCTATTATAGCGTCGGGATAATGCGAAAGGAGGATTTTTAACCCGCCTTCATGGGAAATATCCGGCAACTTCCCTATCTTTTTATTGATCGTCCATGGATCCGCGCCGGTTATCGTGATATCATCCCCGCCTATTTTTATATTAACCGTTACATCCCGCATTACGGAAACACCCTTCTCTTCCAATAAAGCGATGACCTTTGAGGTATCGGTATCGCGGTGATCGATCTTCCAGAAAATCCTGAATATATGCAATATATTATATACCATATAATCGTGGTTTCCCAGAACCGCGTATATCCCATGTGCCGATCTCAATTCGGATAAAAGTGCCCGCAAAAGGGGCGCTCCGTCCTCATGATCCATGTAATCCCCGGTCAGAAAAATCAGGTCCGGGAGTTTGCCGGCTATGGTTTTGCGGATATTCCCGATAATCCGATCGTACCGCTTTTTACTCATTTTACGGTAGAGATGCAGGTCGCTGATCTGCAAGATATCTATCATACCCTTAACCTTTGCGGTACGGATAACGGTCTCCGAGATAACCCCGCTGTTTGCCTCATTATAACTTATTACCATAATAGCAGTTAGAGCGACGGAGAAAATCACAATGAGTATATAATACCATTCAATCATGCCCGGTTGTCCTATTCGTACTTGATACGCGGATCGACTATCGCGTACATAATATCCGATAAAAGAAGCCCTATCAGCGTGAGTACCGCGGAAATAGTGGTCAGCCCCATAATAACGAACCAGTCGCGCGAGGTGACGGCGCGGAAGAATAACCGCCCCATTCCGTCGATCTGGAATATTTCCTCGACAATGACGCTTCCGCTGATTAAGGTCGGAAGTATCGCCCCGAATATAGTAATCAGGGGTATCAAAGCGTTTGAAAACGCGTGCTTCCGCATGACCATACTGCGCGGAAGCCCCTTTGATTTTGCGGTGATGATATACTCCTGCCCGAGTACCTCGAGTATCGAACCTCGAGTAATACGTGTCAAAAACGCCAGCCCCGAATAACTCATTACCGTAACCGGAAGTATCGAATGACGGACGACGTCCCATATCTTACCGAAAAACGGCAGGTAATCGAAATCCTCGGATACGATGCCCGAAAGGGGTAATAGATTTAATTTGATACTGAATATCGAGATAAGAAAAATAGCCACCCATGGTACGAATAACGAATAAAGGACGAAGAACAGCACTCCGGTGGACTTATCGAATAACCCGTCGCGTTTGACGGCGGAACGAATCCCGATGGGGATGGATATGAGAAAAATGACGATTATTTCCATGATATTCAAATAGAGTGTGACGGGTATCTTCTCCGCGACAATTTCCATGACCGGGCGTTTTTCCATCAGCGAATCGCCAAAATCGAGAACGACCATCTTACCGACCCATATCCCGTACTGCACGATCAACGGTTTATCAAACCCGTAATAGGCCATAAACTTATCGTGCGCGGCTTTGGAATACTTGGTTGCCATCCCACCGCTCATTGCCTGTACAGGATCTCCCGGCGCAAGACGCATGATAAAAAATGTGATTAAGGTGATTCCCAGTAATGTGGGAATACTGATAAGGATTCTTTTTAAGATATACTTCAGCATAATTCTGCCTTATTTTGATGCCGAAGTATTGTAACATTAAAACACGAGTCCTTCAAGTTTCTGGGATACTGGCTTTTTTGTTATTCTTCCTGAAGGAATCCAAGGTTGTACAATTCGGATTTTTGGAAATGAGTAGGTTCTTTTTTGCCCTTTTCACGGCCATACACGCCGATACCTTTAATCTCATCTCCTTTTATTACAGGTACGATCATAATTTCCTCGAGAGCGGCGAGATCATCTATATCAAAACGGTCGGTCAGGTATTTCGCTTTGGTTAAATCTCCACGAATATCGACGCTCTTTTTTCGGCTCAAATATTTGATATAAATCGGGTCGTCCATCGAGAAGGACATTTCGTTCTTAAAGCCCTGATTCATCAGTTCTCCGAACTCTTCCCCGGACTTTTTCACCACCGAGATCTTACCGAAATTAAGATTATTTGCCGCTAAATCCATTGCGACATCGGCATAGGATTCGACATGACCAATCGTGCTGATTTTAACGGGGGGTTCCATAAATACTTTATTAAAATCGATCGGCTTATGTGGTTCGATATCCTGTACCGAGCTGGTTAGTTCTGTCGGGGATTCAATTTCCTGTATCGAACCCGAAGGTTCTACAGGGAATTCAGGGATTGTTTCACTAGCTTCGGGAGCGGGAGCCTCCTCTTCAAGATCGAGATCGATCGCGGATAATTCGCTCATATCGAGCGTGATACTATCGTCATCTTCCGAGGCGGTTTCCGCGGAGGGCACATCCATTATCATCGCGTCAAGATCAAATTCGGGTATTTCCTGACCCTCCGGCAGATCAAAACTGCTCTCATTATCCATTTTCGGTTGTTCCGTCATCATTGGCTCGTCAAACGTCCCTTGTTCGTCCTGGGATTCCCCCATGTCAAATTCTGGGACATCAAGGGGTTCTTCGACCTCAACTAGGTTATCCTCCATCATCGGCTCAACCGGTCCGTTGTCGTCCGCCATTTCCACATCGATCGCGGCTAATTCGTTCATATCTAATGTAATACTATCATCGTCATCTGCGGCCTGAGTATCGGGAACATCGGCTATCATGGAATCTATATCAAACTCGGGAATTTCCATCCCGGAAGAGATACCTTCCAACATATTTTCATTTTCGGGAGTTTCTATCGACGCCGAAGCAGGTATTCCGCCCTCCGGTTCGCTTTCAGGCGCTGTCTCAAGCGGAATCTCAAACTCGTCCATTTCCATAGGAGTTTCCGATGGAATATCTATCTGCGCCATACCGTTTGAAGATTCAGCATCAACTTCATATTGCGACAAATCTTCTTGGGGCTCAGTGGGAATTTCGAATTCAGGAATTTCTTCAGTCTGCCCACCGCCCATATCGAATTCGGGGGTTTCTTCCGTAGGCATCGCGCCCATATCGAATTCGGGAGTTTCTTCCGCAGGCATAGTACCCATATCGAATTCGGGGGTTTCCTCTGTCTGCACACCGCCCATATCGAATTCGGGAGTTTCCTCTGTCTGCATACCGCCCATATCGAATTCGGGGGTTTCCTCCGCAGGCATCGCGCCCATATCGAATTCAGGGGTTTCTTCCGCAGGCATCGCGCCCATATCGAACTCGGGAGCGTCCTGTCCGATGTCTGTGAGTGATATTTCAGGAGATGTCATCGGGTTTTCAGAGGTTTCTAGTTCGTCCAATTGTCCAATAGAGTTTTCATCGAAACTGACGATATTTTCCTCAATATCGCCCATCCCTGCCATAATATCTTCTTGTTTTATATCGCCTTCATTCATTTCTTCGGAGAACGCAAATTCATCCGCTTGAGCGGATTCCATATGGGGTTCAATTTCTGCGTCGGAAACTTCCTGAATACCTGCGTCCCCGGGCATCTCTATCGTTTCTTCACCGATCAACTCGTTATCGTCCTCGGAAAGCATATCAAATACCGGCTCATTTGATTCGGGTGCGGCTTCCCCGGGTTCCGTCATCATATCGAAGGAGAAATCCTCTCCGGCGGGAGCGGCTGAGAATTCGCCGTTATCCTCGACTCCCTGCAATATCCTTTCCTGCTCGGCAAACATCTGGGTACTGGAGGGTTGTTCTTCCGTCATCGCAGGCTGGGAAAATTCATCAAACGAAGGTTCGTTCCATTCGGGAACCGCGGATTCACCGGAAACCACAGGTTCGTTAAAATCGGGGGCGGCAATCTCGCCGGGCATTTCAGGCTCATCCCACTCTGGAATGGAGGCTTCTTCCCCTGCCGATGCCGAACCGTAGTCTTCAGGTGTAAAATCGCTTTCACCGGGAGCCTCATACATCGATGAAGGTAGTTCATCCTCCGAAGGCGACCATTTCTCGTCTATCGGCATTTCCGTCAGCGAATCGGAACTGGTCATAATCATCCGCTCTATTCCGTTACTGGCTTCGCTTTTACTGTATGTTTCGTTACGCTCGATATCGTCGACAAGATCCTCAATCTCTTCATTTGAAGGGATACTGAACTTTTTCGACGGGGCGACCGCTTCTTCTTCGATATCCTCCTGCATATCCGAAAATCTTTCTTCTTCGGAAAATGCTTTCGGTATATAATAATGCTCTTCGGTGGCCTCGCGTCCTGTCTGGACAAGCGCGAAGACGAGCAATCCCAGAAGGATAATATTAATGATGATGAACAGAATAGCTTCCCACGGCAGGAAGTGGTCGTCTTTTGCCATATGCACGATCTTTAAACCCATCAGGCGTGAAATAACCCCGATGGTCGTGCCCTTAGCTTCTTCCTTACTCTTCTGGGAAGACTGGGAATCATAATAATTGATTATTTTATTGATCGTGTTCGTATCGACCTGTTTAGACGCGAGGAACAGGTAATTATCGGCTGAGAAAGGAATAATCAAATCTTTTTCGGTTATTCCGGTTAATAATCTATCTGTTTTATAATAGATGAATAGATAACCCTGGGGTGACGTATCGCCGGACGTCTCATATATAGGAAGGATGGAGATAAATTCGATGTTGTTTAAAAAATAATAGTAAGGGTCTTTTGTTTGAGAAAAGTGGGTTTTTATTTCGGTGAGTAATTGATCCTTTATCTTTTTGGTGATAATTTCCGTCTCGACTGTAGAGAAATTCACCGCGCCAAAGCTGTCGATAAGTTGTATTTTATTGCATGATTTGATATGTTTCCTGATTTCTTCGAACTGCGGAATATACTGGCGGATATCGTCGCCCATAGCCTGACTGAAGAAAATATTCTTAACCAGTTTTTCATTCGCCAACGTAGTTACTTCAGTACCTACGTCCTTTAGATTACTGACAATCGCGGCGTTAATAGGCATCGTTTTATTAGAGATAAAGCTGTCGTAGGATTTGCTGAAAATCCCCATACGATTCCGCGCGAAGTAGACAATAATAAATAAAGAGGCGATGGCAAAAACAAGTAAAACGATTAAGAGAATTCTCTTATATACCATGTATAACCCCTACATTCTCGAAACTGTGCAGAAATGGCTTATTTGTTTTTCGGCAGTCAGCATATATAAACTAAAAGCCTTTAAAAGAAATTTAAATATCAAAAGTGGGGGCCGAAACCCCCACTCCGATATAAAATATTTACTTCGAGAAATCCATCGCGGCAAGACGCTTATATGTCATATAACGTTCTTTCGAATGCTTCTCCGCCGCTTCGAAAAGCCCCTGCGCTTCCGCGGGGAACGATTTCGCAAGCGAGGAGAACCTCACCTCGCCCTTAATGAAGTCCTGGAAACTTCCCGTAGGTTCAGGCGAATCGAGGGTGAACGGGTTTTTCCCTTCATCGGCGAGCATCGGATTATAGCGGAACAGATGCCAGTAACCCGACTCGACGGCTCTCTTCTCTTCTTCCTGAGATTTCCCCATACCCGCACGCAGACCGTGGTTGATACACGGGGAATACGCGATGATTAATGAAGGCCCCTGGTATGCTTCTGCCTCCATCAGGGCTTTATGGAACTGGTTCTTGTTCGATCCCATCGCGACCTGCGCTACATAAACATAGCCGTAGCTCATAGCCATCATACCGAGGTCTTTCTTACGTACACGTTTCCCAGCCGCGGCAAATTTCGCTACCGCTGCCGTCGGAGTGGATTTCGACGACTGTCCGCCGGTATTGGAATAAACTTCCGTATCCAGCACGATCACGTTGATATCCTCGCCGGATGCAAGAACGTGATCCAACCCGCCGTAACCGATATCATAAGCCCATCCGTCTCCGCCGACTACCCATATCGAGCGCTTGACGAGGTATTGCGAGAGCTTCTTGATCTCTTCGATAACCTCGCCCTTCTCTTTCTTGAGCGCTTCTTTCACTTTATCCGATGCGGTTTTCGACGCTTCTGCGTTATCCTTATTCGCGATCCATTCCTTAAACGCTTCTGCGGTCGCGGACGAGACGGAACCCATAGCGGTTTCCATCAGATGCTGAAGTTTAACGCGCAGTTGGGAGACCGAGAGGAGGAACCCGTAACCGTATTCCGCGTTATCCTCGAAGAGCGAGTTCGCCCATACGGGGCCGCATCCCTTTGCGTTCGGACGATACGGAGTCGAAGGCGCGGAACCGCCGTAGATCGACGAACAACCGGTGGCGTTCGCGACCATCATCCGGTCGCCGAACATCTGGGTGACAACCTTCAAATAGGGAGTTTCTCCGCATCCCGCGCAAGCGCCGTGGAATTCGAACAGGGATTGCGCGAACTGGCTTCCCTTGATATTACTCTTGGTCATTAAAGTATCTTTATAGGTAACGTTTTTGGAAATAGCCTCCCAGTTGGCAATTTCCTTGCTCTGGGTTTCCAACGGCTTCATTACGAGCGCGTGCATGGTTTCGCCGGTTTCTTTATTCTTCTTCCCGGGGCATATATCCGCGCAGTTTCCGCATCCGGTACAGTCGAGTACGCTGACCTGAATGAGGAATTCCAACCCGGTCAATTCCTTTCCTATAGCGGGAAGTGTCGCTTTATCGGCGGAAATCTTCTTCTTCTCGTCGGCGTCGACCAGGAACGGGCGGATGACGGCGTGCGGACATACGTACGCACACTGGTTACACTGGATACAATTTTCAGGCACCCACTCCGGCACATTGATCGCAATACCACGCTTTTCGAATTGGGTCGTACCTGCGGGGAACGTACCGTCCTCACGGCCTACGAACGCGCTGACAGGCAGGCTGTCGCCTTCGTTCAGGTTCATTACATGCGCGACTTTCTTATAGAATTCAGGATACTCAGCGGGAGCGTCGTTCACAAAACCGCCTTTGAGGCTCTTCCATGACGGATCGATATCGATCTTGATTAACGCGTCGCTTCCGCGGTCGACCGCTTTATTGTTCATATCGACAACCTTGTCGCCTTTCGAACCGTAGCTGTCCTTGATCGCGCCCTTCATATACTTCACCGCTTCGTCAAAGGGTATCACGTTCGAGAGTTTGAAGAACGCGGACTGCATGATGGTGTTCGAACGGTTACCGAGGCCGAGCTCTTCCGCTATCGCGGTAGCGTTGATAATATAGAAGTTAATGTCGTTATCCGCCATATACTTCTTCATAAAATCGGGAATATGGTTTTTAACTTCGTCCTTATCCCAGATACTGTTCAAAAGGAACGTGCCGCCCTTCTTCATCCCTTTCAGAAGGTCGTACTTTCCAAGATAGGCAGGAACGGAACATGCGACAAAATTCGGATGATTTACATAGAACGGGAGTTGAATCGGCTTTTTCCCGAAGCGAAGATGGGAAATCGTGATACCGCCGGATTTCTTGGAATCGTAGGCGAAATATCCCTGGGCATACATATCAGTATGGTCGCCGATAATTTTTATCGAGTTCTTATTCGCGCCGACAGTACCGTCGGAACCTAATCCCCAGAACTTACATTCGGTCGTCCCGGCGGGGGTCACATCGACAGGCTCGCTGAGAGGCAGGGAAAGGAATGTCACATCATCGGTGATACCGATAGTGAAATGGTTTTTCGGCTCTTTCGTCTTAAGGTTATCGTAGACGGCGACAATCTGCTCGGGAGTCGTATCCTTCGAGGAGAGGCCGTAGCGCCCGCCGACAATCAACGGGGCGTTTTCCTTATCGTAGAACATACTGCGGATATCGAGGTATAACGGTTCACCCTCGGCTCCTGGTTCTTTGGTACGTTCGAGCACCGCGATTCTCTTTACCGATTTCGGGAATATTTTAAAGAAGTATTTTGCCGAGAACGGGCGGTAGAGGTGTACGGTGATCAGTCCGACTTTCTCGCCCTTAGAAGCGAGATAATCGATAGTCGAACGTGTGGTATCGGTTACCGAGCCCATCGCGATAATGATATTTTCAGCATCGGGAGCGCCGTAATAGGTAAACGGATGATATTCGCGCCCGGTCAGCTTGGAAATCTTCTGCATATATTCTTCGACGAGGTCGGGAATTTTTTCATAGAACGGATTGGAAGCCTCGCGCGCCTGGAAGAAAATATCCGGGTTCTGCGCGGTTCCGCGTGTTACCGGGCTTTCAGGGCTGAGAGAGCACTTTCTGAAACGGTCGAGCGATTCCTGATCAAGAAGGGTCGCGAAGTCCGAATAATCGAGGACTTCCGCCTTCTGGACTTCGCTCGATGTACGGAAACCGTCGAAGAAGTGCACGAACGGCACTCTGGACTTGATGGCGACAGCATGCGCGATAGGCGCGATGTCCGCGATTTCCTGCACGGAACTGCTCGCTAGAAGCGCAAATCCGGTCTGACGGGTCGCCATCACGTCGGAATGATCCCCGAAGATGGAGAGGGCATGCGCCGCGACAGTTCTCGCGCTGACATGCAGTACGCCGGGGAGTAGTTCGCCCGCCATTTTATACATATTGGGAATCATCAGCAGTAGCCCCTGCGAGGCGGTAAACGAACTTGTTAGCGCGCCTCCCTGCAAAGACCCGTGCATCGCGCCCGAGGCGCCCGCTTCTGACTGCATTTCCACCACTTTTAATACATTACCCCACATATTCTTCTTCCCTTCCGCTGCCCATTCGTCGCAGTATTCTGCCATCGTGGACGAAGGGGTGATGGGATAAATAGCCGCGACTTCGGAGAACGCATATGCCGCATAAGCGGCGGCGTAGTTCCCGTCCATCGTCTTCATAGACTTACCCATTTTATCCTCCTATACTTTTTTTATATATTACTTCATTTCTTCCCTATTCCTGATAGCCTGCGCGAGGCTTCCTTTTCCGGCGTACTGGATGTCCGTACCGACCGGGATACCCCTCGCCGGCAGGGTGATCTTCAACCCCTTTTCCTCGAGCATCTGCGCGATATACAGCGCGGTCGCGTCGCCCTCGGTAGTAGAACTCAGCGCTACTACTATTTCCTTCGCCGTACCGTCCGACGCACGCCGCAGTAACGACTTCAGTTCCAGATCGTCGGGGGTAATTCCGTTTAACGGCGAAATCAGCCCGCCGAGGACATGGTACATCCCGCGATAGCTCGCGGTCTCCTCGATATAGTAAATATCGATCGCGGTCTCCACCACGCAGATGACCGTTTCGTCGCGCGACGCATCGCCGCAGATCGCGCAGGGGTCGCTGTCCGTAATATTACCGCATATCGAGCAGAGCCGCATATCTGCTTTAAGCCTGATTATCGAGTCGGCCAATTCATTCGCGAACTCATCGGGCTGTGAGAGCAGGTAAAAGCTCAGGCGTTCCGACGTTTTCCGGCCGATACCCGGCAGGCGCGAAAATTCGCGGACAAATCGCTCTATATTCTGGGGAAGCATAAAATCATTGCTTACCCATCAGCATATTCGCAAGACCGGAATTTTTGAACTGTTTCTTCAGCATTTTATCAATCTCTTTTACAGCAACACTATGCGCCTCTTTGGTGAGTTTCGCAAGTTCCTCGCGGGGAAGATTGGCGGTATCCTCGCTGAACTCGATGCTTTTAATCGCCTTATCGCCGTCGAGAGTGATCGTGATATATCCCCGTTTCGAACGCCCTGTCGCGCGAAGGTGTTCCGTCTCCTTCTTGGCATCGTCCGCCATTTTTTTGATACGTCCGACTTCTTTAAAATTATCCATTATTCCCATATTGTTCCTCCGCTTATTTGTCTATTTTTGCGTCAAATTTATCCTTTAATAACCCGCTGACAGAGAAAAGCCCGCTGTCGGGATTACCTTCGTTTACAGGCTTTGTTTCAGGAGCCGGCTTCTCATGTGTCACCGGGGCTTTTATCTCCTCTCTTTCAGGACTTTCCACTGCGGTAGCATTCCCCGCTGTGGAATTCTCGAATATAAACTGAAACGTTTTCCCCGTCTCGGTTTCCATATCCTTCGCGATCTCACCGGCGCGGGAATTGAAAAATTCTACCGAATGCGCGCTCCCAATTCTCACGCGTATCGTGTTGTTCATCTCCTCGATAGATACCAGTTCGGCGGACATGCTTTTCCGCAACGGGTTCTTCTGGAGTATGCGGCGAACCGTGTCATTCACATTATCAGTGGATTTCACGGCTGCGGGCACAAATTCCACGGGCTTCGGTTCGAGTTTTTTATAGGCGACCGGTTTATTATCAGGTGGGGGAGTTTCCGCGGGAGCCGGGATAGCCTGCTTAACCGCCGGCATTTCGCGCGGGATATTCGACCCGGTGTTTCCCGCCGCGAGACGGACGATCTCGTTACGGATTTCCGCTAACGGTATCATATTTTTATAATCGAGCGCCTTGAAAAGCGCGTTTTCCAGTACGAATCGTTCCAAGAGGTCGCTCCGCAGTCCGGTATAGCAGTTTACCATAATCTGAATGATGCGCGTGATCTCCTCGTTAGTGAGCGGCTGAAACACTTCCATCGTTTCCTGATAGCGTTTTTCCGACAAATCCACCATTTCATGCTCGCGCGGGAGGTTCCGGACGAGAAGCCCCTTTTTCATATAATCGATAAAGTGCTTAACGAATAAAGGGATATCCCCGAAGTTTTCAAGGTAATCGTGCACCACTTCGAGCACACGGACGGAATCGGACCGGATGATCGCGGTAGTCACATTCTTAAAATATTCCTCGTCGGGGATACCGAGCACTTCGATCACTGTTTTCTCGGTGATATTCCCGTCGGAGTACAGGACGATCTGGTCGTAAATACTCTGCCCGTCGCGCATCGAGCCGTCGGCGGCGTCCGCGATCAGGAACAATCCTTCCTCGGTCGCGTGTATCTTTTCTTTATCAGAAATATTTTTCAGTTGGGTGACAATCACCGATGCGGGGATTTTCTTGAATACATAGTGCTGACAGCGCGAGCGGATAGTGGGGATTACTTTATGAGGCTCGGTAGTGGCGAGCATGAATATCACATGCTCCGGGGGTTCCTCGAGTGTTTTCAGAAGCGCGTTGGAGGCCTCGAGGGTCAGCATATGCACTTCGTCGATAATATATATCTTATAACGGCCCTTGAGAGGCATATACGCGACCGTATCGCGGACTTCGCGGATATTATCGATACCCCGGTTCGACGCGCCGTCGATCTCACGGACATCGAGCGAATTCCCGCTCATAATATCCACGCAGACCGCGCATTGATTGCACGGTTCGGCGGTTATCCCGGTATCGCAGTTCAACGCTTTAGCGAGGATGCGCGCGGTAGTAGTCTTCCCTACTCCGCGGGGGCCGGAGAATAAAAAAGCGTGCGGGATTTTACCCGACGATAATGCGTTGGTTAACGCGCGCGTGACATGTTCTTGTCCGATGACTTCACCGAAAGTCTGAGGCCGCCATTTTCTGGCGGTTACTTGGTATTCCATTCAGATAGCGCTCCGAAACAACGGTCACATTATTTTAAGCCATTTTAAAGAAAATTGGAAATTTTATCTAGATAGATTCGTGAAATAATTCACGAATAGAATATGTAAGTTATTTTATTGCAATGATATCTATTGACGCCAGCGGGAGTTCCATTTTCGTTTCTTTTTCGCCCACCCAGCGCGCAGAATCAAACGGATAACGATTAAAAGGATAGACGCCGATCCGAAAATTATCCCCAACGCGAGCGGATCATTCGGCTCGGCGGTCTTTTTCGGGCTCGACTTCCGGTAATCCCACGGCGGTATCGGGTTCGCCGATTCCCAAAGGCCTATCCCAGCGCTCTTGGCGTTCTCCTGCAACTTCTCCCATTCCCCGCAGATAGGCTTATTGCAGTACTGCTTATAGACCCATGCCCATCCCGCGCGGATCAGTTCCTCGTTCAGGCATAAACCTCCGGCATATGCCAAACCTACAGTCCGGCCGTACTGATCGGTGTCTATCGTTTCAATTTCCAGCATGCCCGCCTTGACGAATTCGACGGTGAACAGGTAGGCGCCGTTGCCGTACTCCTGCGACGCTTCGGGGCAATCTATCCCCCATAGCCGCAGGTCAACCGACGAGCCGCCGGATAAAAGTTCCAGCGTATCCCCGTCCTTTACCCTTACAACCTCCGCCTGCCACGGAAAAGCAATGTATGGAAGAATAAGAAAGATAAGCGCAGTAAAAAATGTTTTCACTAAAACCCCGTTAGCCGTACACTCTGAAGTCGATCTCCGGGAAAATATTGTCCCGGTACTCGGTTTCGGATAGCCATTTCTTGTCGAACTTTTTTGTCTGTACCATATTGCACAGCTTGTTAAACCGTCCTATATGGTCGCGGGTGCGTTTCTGGGCGTATTCCACCATCGTGTTGGTTTTCATAATAAACGCCCAGTCCGAGGATTGCGCGAGGAGGAGTTCCCTCGCCGCCTGGTTGAGCGCCCTGGATACCAACGGATCGGCAGTGCTTTTATACTTGATGGCCATTTCTATCATCTTTTCATCCGCTTTATGCAGGTGACGGTATATCCAGTCGTTGGTATCGTTCAGCCAGAATTCGTTATATCCCATATATCCCCAACTGCACATCGGCGGGGTTGCTGTCTGGTTCTCCGGGTAACGCTGCATATACTCCGGGGGCGTAATCGTGCTGATGATTGAAGAATTATGCATCGCTTTCAGCAGGTTATAGATAAAGTCCGGGCCTTCGTACCACCAGTGTCCGAACAATTCCGCGTCGTACATGGATACGATGCACGGCTCGCGATCCATCTGGTCTGACAGATACTCGACCTGACGCTCGCGGTTCTGGACAAAATTGTTGCCGTGATCGATAGTACGACTATATGCGACTTCGGGGTCGTAAAAATGCTTATGCTCCATCGGGGTATCTTTACTGGTAACCCGGTGATACTTGATGCCGGTCGCGATACGCAGGCCGCTTTCATGGATATAGGGCTTGATGTACTCGTAGTCGAGGTCGAAGCCTATATCGCGGTAAAACTCCCGGTAGTTCGGGTCGCCGGGGTATCCTTCGTCGGCGCTCCATACAGAATTGGAAGTCTCGATATCGCGGGCGAAGTATGCCATATGATTATTGGTAACCATCGGCGCGAAAACCCCGTATTTAGGGCGGCGGTCGGCGTGGAGAATACCGTGGGTATCGACAAAAAAGTACTTGATATCGCCCTCGGCGAGGATATTCTCGAGGCCGGGATAATACCCGCATTCCCCGTTCCACATACCTCGCGGGGGACGTCCGAAATGCCGTTCGTAATCCTTGACCGCGGTAAGCACCTGACCGCGCACGGCGTTGGGATACATATCCATCAGCGGGAGAAATCCGTGGGTCGCGCCGCAGGTGACTATTTCGAGTTTCCCCAAGTCCTGGAAACGTTTGAACCCGAGCAGGATATTTTTATGGTACTTGTTGACGAAAGTGTCGTAGGCTTTTTTAAACTTATACTGGTAGCTTTTCGACGCTTTATGCAGCTCAGGCTGATACATAGTACGGATTATTTCTTTCTCGGCAAGTTCCATGAGGAGTTCGAGGTGATGCACATAACGATCCTGCAACAACGGATCGGCGAGCATATTTGCCAGCGGGGGGGTAATCGACATCGTCACCCTGAAATCCGACCCTTCGTCGATCAGACGCTCGTACACCTCTAGAAGAGGGATATAGGTTTCCGTGATAGCTTCGTACAGCCAGCGTTCTTCGAGCGCGTCTTTATATTCGGGGTGTCTGACGAACGGAAGATGCGCGTGAAGTACCAGCATCCAATAACCGCGCGGATTTCCCATACACTTCTCCTTAATTATTATTCAGAATAATATTAAAGCAAGAAATATAAAAGTCAATACTTTTTATTATCGGAGAAGTAAAAGGCATATATAGAAATGAGTTATCGTTCTTCCTTTGACTAATATAGGCTTTCATATTATAATTATCGCTCAATCAAATCCGAGGAGCGTCGCATGTTATTTCGCTTAGCCGTTTTTATCCTTTTTCTCATCCCCTGCGCCGGTTTCAGCCAGAATCCCCCTTCAGGCCCGGTTAACGACCCGGATAACCTCATTCTGGTCGGTTCGTCGAAGGGTTTATTTTACTGGGACGGCAAGAATACTTTACAGCCGTTATGGACAAAAACCGAAGTGACGCGCATTCTCAAGGTCTCCTACGGGTACTTTTTCCTGACCTCCCTCGGTATCGTCTATTCGAAGGACCTGAAGAAATTCGAGTACAGAAACGAGGGCTTTCATGCGCAGGTATTGAAACTTTATCATAACGAAACGAAGAGCTTCACCAATATCTTCAAGCCCCTGAGCGACCTGAAGGCCGACCCCGTCAACCCGATGAACCTTGTCGCCTCGTCGAAGGACGGCGTATACTACTCCACCGACGGCGGAAAAAAATGGGCTTTTATCGATAACATCAACTCGTTCACGGGCATCCAGTCCGCCGCGATATTCACCGACCCCGACCTGAAAATCATCATGGCGCACCCGTTCAAAGGGGTATATCTGAAAAATATCACGAAGAAGGGGAAATGGGAGAATATATCGAAGGGTCTGCACGGGTATTTTATCGGCTACGAAGAGGTGTCCGATTTTATCGTTGTTCCCAACGGTAAGGATATCGAAATAATCGCGAGCCAGAACTTTTTCCCGGCGATTTTCAAGATGAGTCTGAAATCCAAAGTGTGGAAAGGCGTATACTATCCGGGCGATACGTCCCAAGACTATATCGACGCTATCGACGGGTTATTCCTGAAGGACGGCAACCTCTATTTTAATATGTCGAAGGGTATTAAAAAACTCCCCCTCTTCCCGGTCGCGAAAACCAATATGGTTACGGGAGTCCCGGACCTGAGCTTTCAGAGCAAGCTGGAGAACGAACTTTCCGCTAGAATCGACTGTATTCTGTGGGTCGAGAACGGTAGTATAAAGTTCAATATGAGCGAACTCTGGATGTACTCCAAGTTCAATAAAAAGAAATATTTCGATATGGCGAATAACAAGAAGGGTCTCTATCTGCCCTATTTCTTCGCGCGAAGCTCTTCCAAACTGGAAGAAGTCACCGGTATCATGCAAAAGACCGGGCTGAATACAATCGTAATCGATATGAAGGACGATTTCGGGATACTCCGTTTTAACCCGACGAGTCCCCTGCTGAAACAGATCGGGAAAGTTTCAAATCCCGTCGACCTTGAGACATTTATCCCCAAGATGAAAAAAATGGGGATTTACCTGATCGCACGCATCGTGGTATTTAAGGATCAGGTGCTTTTCAAATATAACGGGTACGAGTACTCGGTGAAGAATAAGGGGTCGAAGAACCCGTGGATAGGCTATGAGATCGATAAAAAGACCAAGAAAACCAACCAGACGATGGAATACTGGGTCGACCCTTACTGCGAAAAGGTCTGGGAATACAATGTCGCGATCGCGAACGACCTGATCAAGCAGGGCTTCGACGAGATACAGTTCGACTACATCCGGTTCCCCACCGACGGTTATAATATCTACAGTGCGTCATTTTCCTATAAAGAGAAAGGAATGGATAAAGACAGCGCGCTCATGTCGTTCCTGAACTACGCCCGCGAGAATATTAAAGCGCCGCTGTCTATCGACGTGTACGGCGCGAACGGGTGGTACCGTTCGGGATTGTTCACCGGGCAGGACGTGGAAACGCTCGGGAAGTATATCGACGCGATTTCGCCGATGTATTACCCGTCGCACTTCGAGCAAAATTTTTTAGCCTATAAACCGCAGGAACTCCGCCCCTACCGTATCTATAAGTTCGGGGGATTCCGCACTTTCTTTATCTCGAAGTACTCTCTCGTGATACGCCCGTTCGTGCAGGCCTTCAAGATCGGCGTCAGCTATGACATCAAGTACTACGGGCCTCGTTATATGTGGTATGAGATCAAAGGCTTACAGGATTCGGTGAATCAGGGATATTTATACTGGAACGCCGCCGGGAAGTACCAGGACTTATTAAAGGTATATACCGACGAGATGACGAACCAGTAATCAGAAGCACTTACCGGTGCTCTTTTTACTGCATGTATCCGCGCCGCATTTATAGCATATTTCGTTCACGAGCGGACGGCCGTCGAAGAAATCACGGATATTCGATAATGTGGTATGCGCGATATTATGGAGCGCCTCACGGGTAAAGAACGCCTGATGGGACGTTACCAGCACATTGGGGAAGGTCAGAAGACGCGCGAGGATATCGTCGTCGATAATATTCCCGGAAAAGTCCTCGAAAAAGTAGTCGCTCTCTTCCTCGTAAACATCCAGTCCCGCCGAGCCGACTTTTTTCGCCTTCAGTCCCTCTATCAGCGCGACCGTATCGATCAGCGCGCCCCGGCTTGTGTTAATAATCATCACGCCGGGTTTCATCTTTTTTATCGCATCCTCGTTTATCAGATGGTAGGTATCCTTCGCTAACGGGCAATGGAGCGAGATAATATCGGATTCGTTGTAGATGGTATCCAGAGCGGCGTATTCGAAACCCTGCGTTTTCGCGGCGTCGGGATTGGGGAAGGTGTCGTATGCGAGAACCTTCATGCCGAACCCCTTCAGGATATCGATCAGGACGCGCCCTATCCTGCCCGTACCGATCACCCCCGCGGTTTTACCGTACATATCGAAACCGAGGAAACCGTTGATATTAAAATTATTGTCGCGCGTGCGGTAGTATGCCTTGTGAATCTTCCGGTTGAGCGAGAGGATCAGCCCCGCCGCGTGTTCGGCCACAGCATAGGGAGAATACGCGGGAACCCGCAGGACATGGATTTTCTTATAAACGGCGTGGAGATCGACATTATTGTACCCCGCGCAGCGTAACACTATCAACCGCACGCCCTTTTCGTAGAGGGCGCTGACGACTTCCTTGTCGATAACATCGTTCACGAATGCGCAGACCACCGGATAACCGGAGGCGAGAATAGCGGTATCATGCCCGAGGCGCGAATGCTGGTATTTTATCTCATATCCGAATTCCTTATTGACCGTCTTGAACGACTCCTCGTCATAAGGCTTCGCGTCGTAGAATGCAATGCGTACATTATCCATGACAATCCCCCGGAATTTTTATATAAGTAATATATTACCTATATACTTATATGTCAAGTTTTTCAGCATTGCGGGCGCATCTGGGCTAATACTTCAAGGCTTTTCTTTTCCCCTTCGAGCTTGGCGATAATCTTATGGGCGTCTAACAGCCGGCGGGAGATTTTTTTAATCAGCATGACCCCGAAGTTCGGGTCGTTTTTAACCTGCTCGAATACGCTGTCTTTATCGAGCGCGAGAAGTTCGGTATCCTCCAACGCATCCAGCGAGGCGGTTCGTTTCGATCCCAGGAAAAGGCTCATTTCACCGACGCAGTCGTTTGCGCCGATCTCGCCCAGAACCACCATTTCTCCGTTGATCATCTTATAGACCCGTATTTTACCCTTCCGAATAACATACATCTCATCCGCCTGGGTCCCTTCCTGACAGATGACCTGATTTTTTAAGACCTTCAGAATCCTCATAGGATTCCCTCCTTCTCATTCACCCCATTATAATATAGTATAACTTGCCGGAAAGCTCAAATTTAATTATTATATATTATTATAATATTAGGAGGCATGATATGCTGAACGTGTATAGCGTGGATTGGTGCCCCGACTGCCGTAGAACGATTAATTACCTGGATGGGGAAAAAATAGAATATCAGTATATCGATATCGAATCCAGCCCGAAAGAAGTGGTCGAAAAAGTGATCCGGGCAAACGACGGCAGAGATTGGGTATCTCCTACATTCGAGCATAACGGTAAATGGATGGCCTTCCGCAGTATCAGGAACGAGCAGCTTCCGGGGATAATGAAAGAATTGGGCGTCGGATAATTATTTTCCTATGTCGAAGGAGAAATAATTCGTCGCCTCCCGCATCATTTCATTATATGCATATTTTTCCGGTAGCAGGAAGAGTGGCTTTTTATTATTCTGTATCATGAAGTACCCGTATTTATTGGATACGAATCCCAACGTAGGCTTCATATACTCCGTGAGGTCGAACGCATAGGCGGGGTACTTCGTATCCCCGATTTTTACGCACTTCTCCATCCCCTCTTTCACATCGACGATATAAACCGTTTTCGGGTTCACGTTGGCCTTGGTGTCCATTTTTAGCTTCACCCATTCCTGACTTTTATCCTTCGATTCCGTATCGGGATTTTTCGGTTCGTAAAAAACGATGATTCTCCAATGGTTTTCCACAGATACCGGTTCTTTCCTGATAGTCGCGGCATAAACCCATCCGTAGGTGTCATCCGCGGCACGTTTTACCTTTACCCAGTTAGTATTAAAATCGATGCAGCGGATATTTATCATGGTTAGCATGTCGCTTTTTTCGCCGTAGTAAATAACTTTCTCACCTTTATCGAGCTGGGTGATAACCTTACTGTCCAATCCGGGAGCCTCGCGGAAACTCACGTTCTCGATCCACGTGTAATAAGCCTCCGGTTTCGCGCAGGAAAACAATGTCAATAGAACTACCACCGCCATAAAGACAGACATCGGCAACGATTTCATTTCTTCCCCCTACTTGTTAGTATTTCCGAAATTTTTTACATCGATGATTTCTTCGTCTATTTTTATCTGGTAATACCCCTCGATCAGAGTCTGATACTCCTGCCCGTCCATCACGCGGATATAAATGGGGGTATTGTTCATAAAGAAAAAGAAAAAACCGGGACGATAGAAGAATCCCGCGAGATGGTAAAAATTCGTCAATGTCAATGCTATATCCCCTTTTAATACAACCGAGTCCTCGTTCCGCGTATTCGCCTGAAATAAGGGGATTCCCGCTTTAGCCGCGAGCATTATCATCTCGTCCGACGCGGTTATCCACATATCGTTCGTTTCCTCGGGATGCGGGTTATACGCGATGATAAACCGCTGAAAATTCTGGTATATTTTTTGAAGTTCGGGAGTTATATATTGCCCGCTGGAAAACACCTCGAAATAGGAATAAATCTCCTGAATATCGTTATCGGTTTCTACATCGATGGGTATAAACTTGGGCTGCTTCCCCAGTTCGATTACCAGATATCCCGGTCGGGTGTTCGAGAAGCCGTACTCCGCCTTCAGGTAAAGGTTGAGAAGCAGCGACCCCGACGGATAAGGCCCGTCTCCGATAGGGACACATTCCTGATTGACCCCTGAGTTCTGAGAGCGGTCGATCACTTTATAATAGATACCGTACTGCTTCAGCATATCCGCCGAGGACGTGAACGCGTTAAGAAGCGTATAACTCGAATAATTCGAGTACCCGTCCATAAACTGGTTATACCCGATGACGATCTTGTCATACACCGGGAGGACGATCTTCTGGGTCGAAAGTGTCCCGCCGTGTACCCATCCCGCCTTTCCGTCCATCTTACGGATCACCTCGTACCACGGGGCGTTAAACTCCTGGCAGCGGTAGACCATCTGCATATTGATATTGGTAAATTTCCCGGTATAGAGAAGCGCCTCTCCGACGTTCAGTTTCTCGATCACGGCGGACTGGATCGACGGTTCTTTCTGGAGATTGACGGTTATCCACGGATAACAGATGGTGTTGGAAAGGGAGGCTCCGCCCCCGGAACCGTTACCCCCGCAATTCGCGAGCAATAGAGCGATAAAAATAAGCGGTATTTTTTTCATTGTACCTTTTCCTGATTAGTATTATATAAATCGATCCCGAAAAAACGGTTCATCGCGAGCCCCGCGTCCAAACCGGATTTATCCACAAAAAAGAGGTTATATCCCGTCTCCGACGAATCGGGATATCCCACTAGAATATACCCCTTCTTCGACGTCAGTCCGGCCGATTCCAATAATAAAGGGGTAATATTTATAATTTTTTTCCCGATCTTTGCCGCTTTGGGATTTTTAACATTGAAAAAAGCGATTTTATGTTCGCCGAGTCCGACCGAAAAAAACTCATTATCGTAGAACCATCTCTGGTCATAGGCGTCTTCCGGGTCGTATGCTATAACAAGCTGCAAATAATTGGAATATATCTGCTCCATCAAACCATCCAGTTCGGGATTTTTTGATTCCCGGTCGTCGACATAACAGTCTTCTACCATAAAAGTGTCTTTTAGATTTGTTGAGCCGCTCTGGGAGTCGTTTTGTCCGCCTCTCGCGCATGAAATAACCGAAAAGAGCGCAATGATAATAAAAAGTAGACGCATAAAATACCTCGTTGAATATTATACCGGAAAACTGAAAAAATTCAATACTTTTACTATTGCGGAAATATTTTTTGTTTTTATAATTACTACATAATATAATACTCAAAAAGAGCGGGAAATATGAAGATTCTGGAAAAATTTAAGAACCCCCTGAAAAAACTGACTGCAACCGAGAAAGATGATTTCCATAGAAACATCAATTCTGAAAATACAAAAAGACTCTTCTGGATGAGCGTTATTATCGCACTTATTACATTTATCCCGGTTATTTCAATCTTTGTATTTCAATCGAAGGGTCAATGGATTGATAATCCGGTCTACACCTATTACCTGCTGGTTTATATCGCACGTATTGTGTTCTGCACTCTCATCGCGATCATGTCATTTATTTTTCTAAAAAAACCTCATAAAATGCATCATTCCTCTCGCAGGTATTTTGCGGAAATATTCGCGGTATACATCATCCTTGACGGGAGCGCGAATAGTATCATGGTGCAAACCCTTCAGGGCGGAATTACCGTATATGTGATCGCCGTTCTGGTGATTTCAACTGTCTTATACTATCCGGCTCTTTTCAATATCATTTTTCTCGCATTAGGATTTGCCGCGCTGTCTACCGGAATTATCCTGATTCAGCAGAACACCCGGATAATAATGGGCGATATCATCAACGCTTTATTTACCACATCACTCGGACTATTTCTATCCAGGATGATTTATTTATCGAAGGTCAACGACTTTGTTAATCATATCACTATAAAAAAACAAGCCCGGGAGCTTGAATATATTAATTCCATTCTTACCACCCGTGTGGAAAGCCATTCTTCTCAACTGGAAAACACTCATAATAAACTGCATGACGAGGAACGTAAAAAAATATCTACCGAGAAACAAGTCCGGCAATATCAGGAAGATTTACGGGAGGTTTTTCAGGTTTCGTTCTTCTATCTAAAAATCCCGCTTGAGAAAATTAACTCCTATTTCAATCATCTTATCAATAACCCGGAGAAAATCGCGGCGGACAAGGAATCGTTTTTACTTTGTCTTGATGAAATTAATAAGGCCGAGCACGCGCTGTTACTTCTCCTCGATAACATCGGAGTTTATATGAGCGAAACTCCCTTCGCTCCGGTCGATCTGAATTATGTGATGGAACAGGTGCTCGAGAATAATTCCCTGAAGATTAAAGAGAAGAGACTAGATATTCAGCATACTAAACTCCCTGTCATCATGGGAGACAAGCACCAGATATTCCGGCTCTTTCAGGGAATCATTGAATATCTCGCGTTCGAGGACAGCGCCTATCCCAATCCGAAAATTCATTTAAGTTACGAAGCCTCCGGGGATAAAATGATCTTTATCGTCCAGACGAATAAAAAAATATCCGAAGAGGATGCGAAGGGCGTTTTTTCTCTCGAACACCTTCTGATCGAAGGGGCGAAAAGGAATTCGGTCAATCTGACGAACTGTAAAAGGATTATCGAACATCATGGCGGGGAAATGCGGCTGGATACGGAAAACCCGCGGGGTTTGCGGATTGAGTTCAATCTGCCGAAGTCCTGATTCTACGGTTTCTTTACCTTATTTGTTATTTCCAGCGCTTGGGGATAAATATCCGGGTTGCACGCGAGTATCGTCGTGTTTTCAGGCGAATAAGCATTCCCGTAATAATCGGATACGATTCCCCCCGCCTCAGTGACAATCAGACTGCCCGCCGCCGTATCCCACGGTTTCAGCCCCTCCTCGTAGAACACCTCGCCCATCCCGCACGCGATATACGCCAGATCGATCGCCGCCGATCCCGGACGGCGGAACGCCTCGAACTTCTCGACAAACGTCCGCATGGGCTTCATTACCTCGTCGACACGGTCGCGCCTATACGGGAATCCCGTGATCACCAGGGATTTCACGGGATCGGAGATTTCCGATACCCGGACGGGCTCGCCGTTATGGAACCCCCCGTTACCCAACGACGCTTCGTACATGTCGTTCAGTATGGGATTATAGATCACCCCCGCGACTATTTTGCCGTCGGCTTCGACTGCTATAGAAATCGCGATCAGGGGGATGCGATGCGTGAAGTTGACGGTCCCGTCGAGAGGGTCGATAATCCAGCGAATCCCGGAGGCGGACCTGATATCGGTGGATTCCTCGCCGAGCACGCCGTGGCCGGGGAAATCCCGCCGGATCGCGCCGACGATCATTTCCTCGGAACGGCGGTCGTATTCGGTGACAGGGTCGCCGATCCCTTTGAAATCGATCTTTTTCGCATGATGGAATCCTTCGCGTATGATTTCACCCGCATCGAGGGCGTATTTTTTCGCGAAGGATAGAAATTGCTTGTCCGGCACTTACAATTCGCCCTTGGGGTATGAACCGAGGATTTTCAGGAAAATCGAGTCTTCCTTGATCTTCTCGATCGCTTTATTGACGTCTCCGCTCTGGATACTCCCGTCTATATCGATAAAGAACAGGTAGTCCCACGGACGGCGGCGCGACGGACGCGACTCGATCTTCGAGAGATTGAGGCCGAACACCTGAAACGGCGACAATAGCCTGAGAAGCGCGCCGGGTTTATCCTTCACCGATACGAGAATTGTCGTCTTCTCGGGGTTCTTCACCGGGCTGCTCTCCGGTGCGATGATCCAGAAACGGGTATAATTTTCGGGATTGTCCTCGATATTCCGTTCGATAATATGCAGGCCGTAACGGTCCGCGGCGATTTCCCCGGCGATAGCAGCGGAGAACTTGTCCCACGGCACCTGGCTTGCCGCTTTGGAGTTGCTCGACGTTTCGATTTTCTCGACATTCGGCATATGTGTTTCCAGCCAGATACGGCACTGCGCGAAGCTCTGCGGATGCGAGTAAATCCGTTTGATCTGCGACTTGTCCTCGACCATACCCATCAGGTTGTGGTTGATAGTCAGGAAAGTCTCGGAGATGATTTTTACAGGCGAATCGACAAATTCGTCAAGCGTCTGGTAAACCGTTCCGCCGAGAGTATTCTCAATCGGGACTATCCCGAAATCGATTTTACCGTTCTCTATCTCGCGAAAAATATCCGACGTACCGGGCAGGGGGTGGAAATTGACCGAACTGCCGAAATGCTTGATCGCGGCCTGTTCGGTGTACGAGCCCTCGGGGCCGAGAAAACCGACTTCCAGCGGGGCTTCGAGGGAACGCGCCGCTGAGACGATTTCCGTGAAGATATGCATGAGCGCCTTGGGCGGAAACTCGTTCTTCGCGGCCGCCAGCACCCGTTCCTTCACATCCTTCTCGCGGTCGGGCTGATAAATCGGGAGATTCTTGCTCTTCTTGTACTCCCCGATATCCTTTACCAGTCTGGCGCGGTCGTCCAGAAGATTGACGATATTAATATCAACTGAGTTGATTTTTTTCCTCAATTCCTCGAGGAGTTCCTGATCCTGCTTCTCCATAAAATACTCGACCTCCGTTAGAATTTCATGCTCTGGAGACTTGTTTTTATCGTCTCCAAATTAGCCTCGATATCGGCAACCGTCAACCCGAGTTTACCGTATTCGGCGGGGTTCACGGTCTTATTGACTTTATAATCGGTGCCGCTTCCCCGCGCGATTGAGTACGCGAGACGGTCGGCAATATCTATAATATAAGCATCCTTTTTAAAAATATCCGGCGCTTTAGAGAACGAGTGGTGAAAACGCACCACGTTCTCCAGAAAGCTCGGCAGGTTCCACTGCTCGATCAGCTTGGACCCGATAAACGCGTGGTCGAACCCCAGCAGCATCTCTTCCGCCTCGCTGAAATCCAATCCCCCCTCGTTTACCTGGGCTTTCAGTTTCTCCACATTATCGAGAAGATAGATGTCCAGAAGGAGTTTCCCGGTATCGTGCAGCAATCCGCCGACGAAAAACCTCTCCACATTAGCCAGACGCATCAGCTTCGCGATAGAACGCGCGACCATCGCCACAGTGATCGAGTGCTCCCATAGTTCGCCGCGCTTGAGGCCGTAGGTATCCAGCCCCTTGGAAAGCATCTGCCGCGTCAGAAGCGAAAGCACGAGACTTTTCAACGTATCCAGGCCGAGTATGACTATCGCTTCTTTCACGCTGATAATCTCGCGCGGGTAACCGTAATAAGCCGAATTGGCGAGCTTGAGTATCTTCAGCGTAAGCACCTGGTCGTTCTCGATTATGCTCTGGAAATCGGCGGGAATAGAGTTTTCCGAGTCGATCAGCGTCAGGATTTCCATCGCGATATGCGGCAATACCGGTAAATCGTCCGCTTTGCCTAAAATCTTTTCAATCAGGTCTGCCATAAATTCCCCTTTCCGTTAGGATATTAAATTCAAATCACCGCCCTCTTCACCTTCTTCATCCTCTGGGATATCCTCGACAGTATCCGGGCTTCCCGGTTCGTCGAACGCGAGATTGTCCAATACCGGCAGATCGCTCAAGTCCTTCAATTTGAACAGTTCCAGAAACCGCTTGGTGGTAGAATACACCGGCGACTGGACAACCCCCTCGGTATACCCCGATATGTTAATCAGTTTATATCCCAGTAACGTATTGACGCTTCTCGTGCTCGAAACGCCGCGCACTTTATCCACATCCTCTTTCGAGATGGGCTGCTTATAGGAAATCACCGCCAGCGTCTCAAGGACGCTGCGCGTCAGACGGTTATCGTTACGCCGTCCGAACAATTCGGTCAACTCATCCTTGAACGATGGATTGGATACCATCTGGAACCCGCCCGCGACCTGGATCACGTTCAGCCCGGAGTTCCGTTCGCTATAATCCTTGTTCAGCTCGTCGGCGAGCAGTTTGATCTCATTTTTCGATATATCGAAAATATCGGTCAATTCGTCGATAGAGACCGGTTTTCCGCTCACAAAAAGCACGGACTCGAACAGCCCCTTCAGCTCATTCCTGGAATATGTTTTATTGATGAACAACGAACCTTTCATTTTCTGTCTCCCCCGTTATGAAAGCCGCACTTCTTCGCGTTCCTGAATATCGATGTCACTGAAAAGCTGTAATTGTTTCAGCAGGACTTTCTGCCGGAAACTCAGTTCCGTCGAACCCACGAACGAAGCGATGGTATCTATTTTAGATTTATCATCCTTAGTCAATTCGCTGAATTTGAGAATCTTTTTCACTTTAAGTAAGCTCATTATCAGTTCCATTTTCTCCTCGACCTTTACTTCGCGCCGTTTAATCGGGATAGCCTTCTTGATAAACGCGCCCTTATAGCGGCGGAGGACGTTAATCAGGTCGCCGAGGTAAATCTCATCGAGTGCGACCGACCCGGTATCCGCGAAGGGATTTCGGAGGAAGCCGCGCGGGTAATAAATATCCCCGTTCTCTTTCATATTTTCGAGTATTCTCGCGGCGTTGCGGAATAGTTTGTATTCCTTCAATTTCTCCAACAGGTCAATCCCTTCGTTGAGCTCATCATCCTCGACCTTTAAATTCGGCAGCAGTTTTTTTGTCTTCATATATACCAATGTCGCCGCGACGACGAAAAATTCGCTCGCAAGGTCGATATTGAATAACTGCATCGTTTTCAGGTAATGAAGGTACTGGTCGGTCACTACCGATATTGCAATCTCGGTAATACTGAGTTTCGACGCGCCGATCAGCTCGTTTAACAGATCGAGCGGCCCCTCGAAATTCTTCAGTTTTAACTGGTATCCGCTTTTTATTATTCCCAGCATTCCCTATCCCATATATCTGTTTTTTGAATTTATTCCGATCGCAGCACGGACAAGTTCCATTGTCTCACGAGCGGCTTTCCCCGCGCGTATCGCCCCGTCGCGCATAATATCATTGACCATATCCTTCCGTGTCGCAAGTTCGGTACGTTTTTTATAAAAATCCTCGAAATACGTTTTCATGGTCTCAATCAGCTTCTTTTTACAGTCCACACACCCTATCGCGGCGCTTTCACAATCGGAACGTACCCCATCGATCAAATTCTGATCGGAGGAGAACGCGAGATAGTACGGGAAAAGATTGCATTCGTCGGGATGCCCTGGGTCGTTTCGCTTGATACGTTTGACGTCGGTCACCATAGACATCACCTTTTTCCGCATCGTCTCTTCATCGTCGCGGAGGTAGATTGCGTTATCATACGATTTACTCATCTTGCGCCCGTCGAGACCGTTCAGCTTAGTCACCTTGCCGAGTATAGGTTCGGGCTCCTTGAGCACATCGGTCTTATATAAAAAATTGAACCGCCTGACAATTTCGCGGGTGATTTCCAGATGCGGAAGCTGGTCTTTCCCGACCGGGACGCGGTCAGCCTGGTATAATACGATATCCGCGGCCTGCAGGACGGGATACCCCAGAAATCCCATATTATCAACGTCCTTTCCGGAAAGTTCTTCCTTCTGTTCCTTAAACGTCGGGTTGCGTTCGCACCAGCTGACAGGGGTGATCATGGAAAGCAGGGTAAAAAGTTCCGAATGCTCGGGGACATCCGATTGCAGGAAAAGCACCGATTTTTTGGGATCGAGCCCGGCCGCGACCCAGTCAACAACCATATTATAAATATAATCATTTGCCTGTTCCTTAAATACGGTCGGGCTGGAGGTCAGCCCATGCAGGTCGGCGACCATATAAAACGCGTCGAATTCGGATTGAAGTTCCACCCAGTTCTTGAGTGCGCCGACATAATTCCCGAGATGCAGGTATCCGGTAGATCTCATTCCGCTCAGAATTCTCATAGTATCTCCTCGATCTGCTTGATGAAGCAATTTTTTTCAGAGTCAAAATAGTACTTTATCTGGAACAGGTATTCGTCCTTATAAATTATATTATAAAAAATATTGTTCTCGCTGATTACTTTACTCTTCTTCTCCCATTGAATATCGAGGGTTGTTTCGATATTGGTCAACGGAGCTTTCTTCTTCCATTCATAAAATTCCCTCTCGAAATCGGTGGTCATCGTCGAGGCGGTCATCTTAAAATCCAGTACGAACGCGTCGAAATACCGTATCTTTCTCCCGACATCGATGAGAAAATCCTTGTACGGGACCTCGGATTCCTTTCCGAAAACATACTTGATTTCGAAAAGATATTGCGTCGTGTGGATAATATCCAGAAAAATCTGGTTTTCGCCGATCTTCTTGGAGTTATTGCCCCAATGCATATTCAGCGTCACTTCTCGGAATTTCCTAAACATATCCCTGCGCCAATTCCCGAATACCGAATCGTAGCTTAGTGTCGTAAAATTCGCCTTAGTATCGAAGTGGCGGTTCAGGAAATAGAATTCCCCAAGGGTATTCCCGCACATAAATAAATACTTTTCAAGTTCCATTAACGTACCCGCCAAACAAGATCAATCTGTAGTATATTATAATGAAAAACGGCGAATAAGTAAATCTTTCTGCGGCGCAGACTGCCCCGGAAACGAAATATATTTCCCATACCGATATAAATCCCGTGCCGATGCAATTTTACCTGCACCGGCACGGGTATTTTTATCATTCATCGACATACCATAGCGTGAGTAGCCCTAAGTACAAGGCTAGATGCTTTTATCCCAGACGCGCATCTTTTTATAGACCGTCCCGCCCATCTTCTCGATCGGCGAGATGATCGCGATATTATCCTCGAGCTCCCATGATAATTCGCCGTCCGTCAGCTTCAGCTTCTTACCGGCCTCAAACGGGAACACATACAGAAGCGAATCGATACCCTGTCCGCGGAATTCCGGCATCACCCCGGCGAGGAACAGACGCCCGCGTTTAAATTTGGGTTTCGGCTTCAGGAATATTTTCCATATAAGATTAATAAGCTGCATAAAATCCTGCATCCAGAACGGGAACTTGCGCGCCCATCGCGTGCATTCCATCCAGTCATAGAGGGCGACAGCCATACCGACAGGTTCCCTGTTCGGCCCTTCGATGATAATGACAAGCCCCTTTTCAGCGACAAGCGACATACTTTCCGCGAGCTCGTTGAACTGGCGTTCCGACATCGGGGCAAATCCCCAGTTTTCCTTCCATGCGGCCTGGTAGATATCCATAATAATCCGCAGATCGCGTTTCAGGTTCTTTTTATCCAAATCCCTGATTGTGAAACCTTTCTTTAACAATTTTTCCCGGATTACAGCGGCGATATGCGCGACTTTTTCAGGAATAGGTTTGCTCAGGTCGAGATGGAACGCGATGAGGTCTTTCGCTTTAGTCATCC
>JABLXV010000041.1 GCA_013177895.1 Brevinematales bacterium
AATGCTGCAAATAATATTCTCAAGGTTGGGGCATCGACCTTTCGGGGAGAGGACGTAAGACCCGCGCAAGCGGGCTGACCTTAATGATCCGAGAATCTCCGTGGCTTTAGCATGGAGAGTATGTCAAATATGCTTTTTCAATGAGATCGAAGGTTGCTTTTAGGTATTTTTCTTCGACAGAAGGTTTACGAGGCATTTTAAAGACCAATATTTTTTATTTCATTTACTAATGTACCTTTATTAGCTTCTACAAAACTATCAATACCTTCACCCCATAAATCATATTCAGTTTGTCCGCTATCATTCTTTAAAGGCCAATTTATTACACCTTGATTTTTATCGCTTTTCAACGCTTCAAAAGATTCGCTTGCTAACCCCATATTTCACTCCTTACTTAGATATTCTTTTCCTACCGCTTTGTATTCCTCCCGGATACTGACGTAAAACCCTTTTATATCATATAACCTATATGATTCATATATTATATAATATAACACTTAATCTATCAATAAATCCATATATTACCCCTATTTATCGGAGTTCTACATATATTATTCATTATTCGGTGTTTTATATGTATTTATTCATTTTTCGCGATTATATGATAGTGTTTCCTATATATAAGTCAATATTATTACTGAATATATTTCATTATTTCAATAAATAAGCCCCCGGAACACTCCAGGGGCTATCTATTTTTACTTTATTCTTCCCTTACGGTACATAAGCTCCAATACCCGATACACGGTTATACAGGTGATAATTCCATTCGAAGTAATAATCCCAATTTTGCGTGTATGTTTTACCGGCCTCGGTATATACCGGGTTAGATACGCCGAGCATTGCAAGGACCGCAGGATCGTTGATATAGACCACATAGTCGTAATAGATCGTCGTGGTAACCTTACCGGGCTGGCCGTACACATCTACGGTATTCAGTCCCTTGAATACGATCCTGTAATCATAGATACCGCATTTCGCAATCGACAGGCTTGTCCCCGCGCTATATGTAGGTGTACCGTATTTCGGTTTCCACGGTAATTGTATTCCCTCTGAACTTGGTACGCCTGGTTTATTTCCATAGTATATAGGATAAGTAAACACCCATGCGTTCTGGAAATTAGTCCCAGGCGGAGGCGTACTAGCGATCGCTTCCCATGATTTTATAAAATTGATCGATTCATATTTATTCAAATATCCATCCGCAACCTGGCCGCCCTGATTAATCGTACAGGCAGGATCCGTCACATTCCATGCTTTCGAATTCCCATAGTAAAGCTTACCGGTGATGATCGTTTTATCGAATGAGACGATGAGATAGATATAGTTATATGAACTGACACCTGAAAGAGACCACGGCGTTGATACAGCAGCGTCAGAAACCCTGATATTTATATAAGGAGTAGTCGCGGGAAAATGCGACCAAAAACTGAATACTTTTATGGTATTCACATACGACCCGTCATTGATCGAGGTATTGAAGGACTTCTTAAATCCTAATTCCAATTTGTTGGTAAGCGGGTTCGTGGTGCTCTTTATGATCGTTCCCTTATCCTTCTTATGATAGACCGCCATTTTTCCGTCAACATCGGTCGTGAAGGAATGATAATCCTCAGATACTTCCTGATGATTCCCCATTTCCGAAACAGGCGCGACGGTCCCATTTGCCTTGATATACGCTTTATTATTCACGTCGATATTCCTTGCGAGAACAGGATAGAACTTATCGGATACATAATAGAGCTCCGAAACCCCGTCGAAAGCGTAAATATCGCTGCCGTACCCGAATGACTTCGACCCGCTGACCACCGGCATATTATCGATATCCGGTGCGTATGGAGTAAATGAAGGATAAGCGATATATGTTTTCCATGAATAATTCGTTGTATTATTACCCATATTCAAAATACCGTTAAGCTTATTTCCCGCGTTTTCCATCGGTATTTCAGTGTCAATTTGATATGTGACAATACCCATATTGGTATTAACTGCCAATATTTGCATGGGTTTTGAACAGATAGAGGAACTGTAATCGAATTCCTTTACCGCGAGATTGAAATTGGTATGATCGCCGAATTGCACAGCTGAAACGATATATTTTATATAGTCAGACTGGGGAGAATATTTACTATTAAAATATACTACCGGAGTCCATGACGTGAGGTGATAGGCTCCCGCGCTTTTAACATAAATCGGTTCATAGACTTTTACGTTATTGGTGTTCATAAGCCGGGTATCCGCGGCAAAAGTAAAATTAGTCTCGTATGTCTGGCCGTTATACCCGACCGCGCAGAAGCGGACATTATACGTTGCTACCATTCCCTGCCTGAATACGGTAGTATACATACTATTCAATCGATCCAGAGCGAAAGGTTTTTTCTGTTCGTTGAAATTCAATCCGCTATCCCATTCCCCGATGACATACCCGTTTACAATGATCTTGAAAGAGCGGACGCGCTTGAGTAAAGAACTAAAATCGAAATACCGGTATTTCTGTACCGTGTCCGGGTTTCCAAGATCGACTTCATTGATGGAATATAACCGGTTCGTACATATATTTGCAATGAAGCCCTTGAGGGTCGGCACTATGAACGGCGGGAGGATATTCCTCATGTGGACGACTTTATCCGAAAGGACGGAGCCGTCATAGAATTTTACTTTATCCACGACGATAGTAGGATAATCGTCCAGGTCAATACTGACGAGGATAGAGCGGGTATCCGCAGTTATGGATTTTGCGGAACTGCCTATTACCTGCCCGCCTACAAATACGACGATATCGTCGGCTTTACTCTTGATTTCCTGGGGGAACGTGATCTTGAGTTTTTTATTTTGGACGTCATATATCGTTTCAATATAGCCGGTGAATTCAGGCCGGAAGATATTTTCGCAGTAGTAATCCAGCTTCTTTGATTTATCCTTATTCCAGAAATTGCGGAGCTCGACTTCCTGTATCCCGGCGATGTTGAGGGAAGAGTCCTTAATATAGAGGGTAGTATTATTGCTCATCCAAATGAATTGGACAGTAGGATAGAGCTCGACCCCGTTATGATAGATCGGGCGGATATTCGAGCTAACGAGGACTACCGTTCCCAGGTCAATATTGACCGGTTCCTGAAATACGAAGAGGAGTCCGTTCGTATCGAATTCCGTATCCAGCGTAGGCTCGGCCATCGTGCCGATTGACACCGTAGGATTAAGCGGGTTATTTCCTGCATTTTCTTTCGGACCCATAGAGCACCCGACAACTGAAGATATAATAAGTGCAATGAGTAACGTAACTAACTTTTTCATACAAACCTCCTGATATTTGAAAACAATTCCTTTCTATTATTTTCCTTTATTTGTTTCTTCGCTTTTCATTTTTTTAAGGCGGACATCGGTAAACACGCAGACCACCCCGCCTTCATTCCAGATAATTGGATAATTAAAATCCGCGATCGCATAGACAGCTGTAAGCGGATACTGAGCATTTCCCCAAGTTTTAGGTGCGAAGAATACGATACTGCCGTTTTTGCATTTATCAAGGCTTTCCCAGCTAAGATCGTTAATGATCTGATACTCGCTTTGATTGAGCATATTGACACCGGGTTTCGTACAACCAGCGAATGCGATTATTACCATAAAGAAAAGAAACAACCCTTTTTTCATAAGAACCTCTTTCTATTTTATTCCTATCTCGTCCCCAAGGTAATAGGCTTTTATATGTTCCAGCTGATAATTTGTGCAAATATTATATATCATAGTTCCATTTGTATCAATAGTTTTACTGAAATCTTGAATAATTTTCATATTGACCGTATTAACGAAAGTGACGTTTTTCCCGAATGTTTTATAAACGTAGTTTGTCCCGGATACCCCGTCGTAGTATACATAGTTTGAAATCGTATCAATGTAAAAAGATTTATGCCAGGCTGAATTATACCCTATCCCGGAGGCATAAATATCTAAGCCGTAAGTCACGATCGAATTGACTTCCGCCGCAGGTATTTCCAGCCGAATATTATTCGGTTCGCACATGAAAGTATAATCCGCAAAGAGCAATGAGCCGTCTTTTTTTACAGAGATCCCGTAGGCGTTTGTCACATAGATATCGAGAATGTAAGTCCTGAATTTTGAGATCGTATTCGTGGCCATTATGCTTTGGTTCGAGCTATCCTCAATTTCATAGTCCGTATCCTTCCCATAGAGCGCTGCGTTTAGGCCGACGGGTAGAGAATTGGAAATAGGTTTTTCAAGGTAGAAATATTTATAGCCGTAGTCGTCATAGACCTTCATAGGCTGGATATGCGTGAACGGATAAACGGCAAGCGATTTATCGAATTTGACTACCGTATTCGAGATTTTAGTAAAACCGGAATAGATATTTGCATAGTCCCCGACGGTACGTTTGACAATCACATAGAAATCGTTATCGATATCGACGGGCTGATTAAAGACGACATAGCACATGTTCGAGTAGAAATAGGATATGAATTTTGGATCCGGCCTTTTATTTCCGTTGACGTATACGGTGAACGGTTTGAGAGGTTCCCATTGCATATTGTAGAAACCGCGGAGCTCGATCTTCTCGATTTCGGAAAAACGGACATTATGAATTTCCTCGAAGAGGAGAACGGTATTATTATCATACCAAGTCGCTTTCGAATCGTAAGCGATCCCGTCATAGAGTATTTTGATACCGCTTAAAGTACGTAGTGCAATGATCCCGGTCGGCGCGACCGGCACGGAGAAGGAAAGGATGATATTCGTCATTCCATAATCCATGAAGGCGAACACCTCTACCGGCCTGAGAGTTATATTATTCGTTCCATAGATGACGACGTTTTCAAGGTATGGATCCATCCCGAGCGAGCAGGCTGAAAGCGCAGTAAAGAGGATAAGGAGCGCGAATATTTTAGAGGTCATAATTATCTCCCGCTAACATTGCGCCGGTGTTATTGGTATCGTTCAACTGTTCGACGGTCATTAATTCCCCATTGATAAAATCGTTATATTTTTTCACATAAGGGCTGAACCCGTTATTATTCAAAAGATGATTAGTAAGATCGGTATTCTCATAAATTGCCCAGGTATTCGTATTATCTGTAAACTCATTCCATTCGATCGCATAGAACCCGGAGGCTCCGGAGAGAAAGATATCGCAGCAAGCCGGGTTATAGAAGTTATTTGAAAAGACATTATCTGAGAGATAACCACCGATACAATTTGCAAGAAGGAGCATATTCTGGGCCTGGCAATAGACGATACTCGAGGAATCAATTTGCGGGAATACTTCGTTAGATATGACGATGAGTTCATATCCTGAGAAGTTATTAACATGCAGTCCGCTGATCCGGTTCGACATTCCGCCATAGAATGAGAACATGACGACCCCGGAAGTGTTCAGGATATCCATATTGAGAAGTTTATTATCATTCCCTTTTAGCTTGAGGAGGCAATGTTTCGTATTCCCGTTCATAGTGAGGGTGAAGGTATTATTATTCCCTTCGGCATAGATATAGTTTTCGTAGTGGTTTTGCACTCCGGACGCGGAAACATGGAATGTCGAATTATTGACGGACTTGAGGATGATACCGGCGTCCGATCCGTGATCTTTCATATTTGACACGACTATCCCGGATGACGCGAAGGCATAGACGCAGTTCGAAACGGTCATAAAGAGGGTTTCCAGGACCCGGATATTTTCACAGTTATAGATTGATATTCCATAATCCTGATCGCGGTTAATGACATTGGAAAGCATGATTGCGGAAGAATCGACGATTTTATACCCGATCCCCCAGCGGTTTTCGAGGTTCAAGAGGGAGATACCGGATGAATTGGAAATGAGAATATTTTTCGCGGTCGTAAAACCATAGACCTGAGAGTAAGTGTTATCGTAGCCGCCGACGATCGTGATATTCGTCATATTCATAATATAGATATTCTCATAGGTACAGATATCCGCTTTAATGATCCCGATCCCGAGAGTTTTAGCGATCGAGTAAGCCCGGTCGATAGTGAGCACTGGGGAGTTAAGCCCATCGTTCAGGTCTGAACCGAAGCCGGACATATAGACTGCGTTAGTATTCCCGTCCCCGACGATGACTTTATTCGCGTCCGCGATAATGCTTTTATTAATCTTATCGACGACTTCGCTGTAAACCGAACAAGCGGCTGTTATGAAAGCGTAAGCGAAGAGAAAAAACAACCCTTTAATCTTCATTCATCATCCTCAATATTTTCATGATTTTTAAGGTATTCAATCGGTTCAGTTACCTCAACCGATATTTCAATATCTCCCGGATTTTCTTTTTCCTGAAAACTTATATCGAATTTTGAAGCCCAATGTATACCTATAAATGAGCAGAGGGCATCTTCCTTTTTATATATTTCATATCTATGATCTATCCAGAATTTCGAACTCTTTTCAGTTTTTAACATATCCGGGAGGATTTCTTTTATTTCAATTTTACTATTACTAATAAAATAATTCACAGCCGCAGCTTTATACCGTACAGTTTCCGCCCAGGATATTTGTTTTTCTGAACCGGTAAGTTCAGGAAGCGCCCATACTTTCTTATTGACAACGGAAGCGTATACCGGATCCATTCTTTTAAATTTCATATAGCAATCAGGGCACAGGCCGTTTTCTTTATAGTAATCCGGATTCGTTGAATCAATTTCCGGAGAAGCCCATCTCTTTTCCGCCCGGTGTCCGCAAGCATACATAATCATAGGGTTTAAAGGATCCCGGAATTCTTTCGGATTTTTCTTCCGGAACATTTTTTTCGTATCCTCGTCCGTCGGAGGAGTGTTATATTCGTCATAGGTTTCATTATTCAGATGTTCCCAAGAAGGCAGCCCGTTATGAATTTCAACACCCATGTTTATATCCTCGCAAGGGCGCTGACATATACGCCCGAAAGATTAATATTTTCACCGATGAGGAAGGTATACCCCCCTTCGGCCCCGAAGTTAAAGAACTCGACACGAACCGCGGCCCCTACCCGGAGCGTCATTTCTTTAAGCGACCCGAGCTCAGAAGTATAGAGAGAAAGGCCGCCGGAGATGGGTATATACACCCCGACGGAGAACACTTTATTAAAATTGAAAGAGTACCCAGGTATAATACCGAAATGTAAGTTATAAAGTGAAAACGGGATGAAATTAATAAAGAGCGCGGGTTCGATCTGAAAGTTCCCGAGGAACGACGTCGAATTTATGGAGAAGTAATACTTAAATATCGAATTCATTCCGACCTGATACCCGAGCCTCAGGCCGACCTCGACGGTATCGGAATAAAGAATAACTGACGGGGTAATATTCACCGTCGGCTCCCGAAAGAACACTTTTGCCGAAAGAAGCGCAGGTAATAAGAGGAACATTGATAAAACCAATCTCATAATATACCTCACTTTGAAGGTCCGAAACCTAAAAAGCTAGCAACGGAACCAAGAACATTATCAACAACTTTTTTCCCCGCGTCAACAGCTTGTCCGCCGGCGTCTTGAATTTTAAAACCGACTTTATTTGCGGCCATATCTATTTTTTGATAATCTGTAGTGTATTGACCGTTTTTATATAATCCATTCTCAATAACCTGATGTGAATATGATTTCATTCCTGTTAAAAATTCGTTTCCAATAAATCTTTCCTGCATGGCCATATCTAATATTTCTTTGACAGTAGAATCATTTATATATGCGTCGGTATTTTTTATTTCACTTTTAAAAGTATCATAATTCTTGAAAGCATTATCAAGTTTTGTAAGATCACCGTCGTATTTATCCGCCAAGCTCATAATTCCATTATACATCGCTTTATTAACAGCGTTCATTCCCATATTTTCATTATATGTATTTTGAACATTCTTCCCGTCCGACCATGAAGTACCAATCCCACCGTTACCATGTATTTGACCGGCAATTTTTCCACTTCCTCCGCCTGCTCCGCCTCCTTGATATTGTCCTTCAATATTTGCACCACCTCCCGCACCTAAATTAATACCTGTTTGATCACTCATATATCTAGCATAAGAACCGCCTTTAGATAGATCAACATGAAAGGTATCTTTCATAACACTTTGGAACATATCATAAGGGGCAGTCCCCAATTCATTTTGAACATTCATATTAGCAAAACCTTTTCGTGTATTGAATGCTTCTGTTGATCCTCCCTTAAAAGCTAATTGAGCAATATTCTCAAACCCGCCACTCCCCATCATTCCATCCAGCCTGGCGAATTGAGGATCAGTCTGTACTTTCGACATATATGTATTTGCGAAGGCATTTTGATCGGTAATCTGAAGTTTCCCCGTCGCCGCATTGAGCCCCACCGAATTCTTGAAATCCGGATCGTTCAGGAGTTTATTCTTAAACCCTTCGTGAGTATTGGCGTAATCCATCATCTTAGAAGCGGCATTCATCTCGACACCATTCATGCTATTCCCGCCGCGCGAGAAATTCATAAGCGATTCATTCCCCGCATTCAGGTTCCCGTAAGATCTCCCGGCCATTCCGTAATTATCCATTGTAATAGACGCGGCAGCAGCCCCAGCGCCCCCGGTCACTCCGCCGACCATACTTTGTACTACCTGCCCGACGCCGAAACCTGCCAACTGTCCAATAAAGATTAGAACGACAGCGTACATTATCATCGCAAGGTAAAAATCTACATTGATTGTCGTTATTAGCCCATCCTGGACCCGAGCGGAAAGCCCGGCAACGGAATTTACAATACTGCCGGCAATCTGGTTTTGAGCTATTAGATCAACAACGTTTTCAACCAGACGAAGCGCAGGAGCCCATAACGCAAGATATATAAATGTAAAGTAGTATGCCTCTACGGTTTTATGTGTGCTAGGGAAAAATATAAGAATGAACATAAAAGGAAAAAGGAATACGAGAGCAATAGTCAACATCATTTTCAGCTGAACAAACATGATTTTCCCGATCTGAAATTTGATATCCGCGCTCTTGACTTCCTGAGCCATGTTTTGAGAAAGAGCATAGGAGTCTTGCGGGCTATTTGCTATTGATTTATTAAGTATCGTAAGTTTGATCATATCATCGAGGGTAGCCGGAACTTCTACATTTTTATTATCTGAATTCTTTCTTGCGACTTCCACAGCCGGAAGAAGGTTATTAACATAATCGGATACAAGGTAAAAGTCAGGGTTTTCTTTTGCCATCTGCGCGGCTTTCATTTTCACATAATTATCTACGCTTCCCCTGACTTCGATATAATACAATCCCGCCTTCATATTCGTTGTAATGAATTGCCCTTTATTATTATCATTTACATTATTTAACACTTTAAAGATAGTTCCTGCTGTCATGTGTTTTGATAAGATCAGCATATTCGTATCATGGGTTTTCAGCCCATATTTTGCGGCGTCGTTATAAGGCATACCAAGATACATATAATCCATAGCTTTTTTCAGATCCAATGAATTGAGTACAAAAGAAGGATCATATTGTGACGTACGGAGATCGTTAGCGACGTCCTTTAGAAACACACCCTTTGAGAAATCCATTACGAGCTCGCGGACTATCGGATCGTCAATCTGAGCTTCCAATACTTTCATATATGCGTCCAGTTTATCCATGAGTTTTCCAGAAGCTCCGTTCGGGGTTCTATTAACAACGGAGAAAAACGATAAATCTATCAAGTCGATAATCCATCTTTCAACCTGACTGGTAAGTGATAGAAGCATTGCCGGCGGATAAGGCATATTGTAAACAGTGGCGCTATAAGGTTCAATTTCAGTAGGAGTCTGGTTTTCAGGATTAAGCGGATATTTAATGAGCTTGACGTCTACCGTAGATGACATAAAAAACGTAACAGCAAGAAGAGTAACTATATAAGGCGCTACTTTAATTCTCTTAAAATCAGCATTATTCATGATGAAATCGATAAAGAAGGCTATCAGTGTAAATAAATAGAGAACAGAATTGACTCCATTTGACATGAGCCCGGAAAAGAATTCCGCGATAGCGTTAAACACTATCCGATAGACTTCAATATTTCCATTTACGAATATTTCCATAACCGCCTCTTAAAACTTCTCCTGTTTATTTCCTAATAACCCGCTTTTATATTTGTGGTAAAAATCAGTAAGTCCGTTTTCTACGGCTTCAGGTGAGATATTTCCCGAGGATAACAAATAGTATGTTCCGTCTGAGGGAACAAACGCGATCACCGCGGGAAGTTCATTAATATTGAATTTCTTTTTAATTTCTCCTGATACATCAGAAAACACTTTCGAGCTTTCCATAAGCATTTTTTGAGGAATATCATATTTAGATCCGCCATCCGTAACCACAATGTAATAGTCAAACCCCTTTGTTTTAAGATTGACAGCCACAGCTTCCGCAACTTTATTATATTTAAGGATTTTATAATCGAGGAATATACCAACGATCACTTGACCGGTCATTAATGGCAGAACGTTTTCGTTCTGGAAATCGTTATTTTTGAGTCCCATCCCAAGCGCGGCTTCTTTTACAATATTTTGAAGATGGATTTTTTCTTTATAGATTTTTATCATATTCTCAATATATATTTTCGCTGAAGGCAGGTCACGGAATTTCATTAAATTTGAAAGGGACTGCTGATAATCGGCTTGAAGCTGATCGATATTCTCAACTTTCTTATATTCTTTATATTCCTTAACTTTTTCAGCTTCAGTAATGACAGGCTTATCATCCTTTTTATCTTTCTCATAGGGTTTAAAGTCAGAATAAGCATAAAACCCTTCCTGACTTCCATAATCCATAAACGAGCTATACTCTTCCCCGTAAAGAGAAGAGAATAGAATTATTGAAAGGACAATCAACCCACTTATTTTACTCATTTCTTTATCCTTTTTAATATTTATCATAAATCGATTTTATCTCAGTATTTAGCTCATTTATTACTTTTTCAATGGATTTTGTTAAATCTCCATCCTTTGATTGAACTTTCATTTTTGTAAGCTGCATGACAAGAAATTCAAGGTCACCAGTTATTTTTGAAGTAACCATTCCCGCATATTCTTTTACCTTTGTTTTTAATGTTTTTTTATCAGCCGCCCCTAATATATCCTGATTGATTATTGAGATCACCCCATAGCTATTCAATAAGTTATAAGTCGATCCCTGTTTACCATTAGGATTATCAATATAGCTCTCGATATAATAATTTAATTCCTGTAAGGATTTTTCTATAGTTTCCGGGAGACCGGAAACAGATAATTTATTACCTGATACTTTTATCCCATAAGCAAGGCGTAATTTTGATTTTAATTGTTCAGTATCCAGATTCGACCAATAAGTTAGATAGGTCAATCCGTTGTAGATATTAGCTATATCCGCATTCCCGGCAAAAACACCAATTTTCATTTTCTTCGCGAGTACATCATTGAAAGCTTTTTGCCATTTTTGAAGCGTATCGTCCGGGCCTACATCCCCGCCATTTGCTTGAGCTTCTGCTGTAACCTGATAATACAATTCCATATCATCGCCGGCAATCAATGCGTAAGCTAATTGGTAACGGTTATTCAGTATTTTAGTATAGAGATTATCTGCGCCCTGTATTAATTGCATAGTGTCATTTATTTGTTCTACAATACTTTGACTCATTATCTTTTTCATTAACTCATTCCCTGCTATCGATACCAGCATATCAATATTATTGATATCGACTAGGGATTCTAGTTTTTGTTTTGTTTTATCCCAAAATTGCCGCGCCCCATTCACCGCAAGCTGACTATCCCACCTAAAACCGAACGGGCCGAATTGAGGCACAAGATCATCCAGTGTCGGTACAGGAGTGGGTGTAAAGTATTGCGATTTTATCTTTTTATTAATTGTCACCCCGTCCTTGTTTTCCTGATAAATATTATTCCACGAGTCCACCCATTGATCAAAATCGGTTTTAACCTGTCCCCATCCCCTACCGCAGATGGCAAATAAAATCAGAAGAAATACAACCTTTTTTATCTTCACAGTTTCACCTCCGTCATAGCGGCCTGGACTTCCGATGCGACCCGCGCGATCGCCTCTTCCTGGGACATACCTGATTTCATATATGCTTCTACTCTTGTATTTTCATTTTTATTGGAGGAGAATAATATTTGATCATAGGGAGTAGAAATTAACCTTATAGGGGTTCCTCCATTAGGTGAATACATAAATACTTCCGAATATTTTCCATCGATTTTTACTAAGGATTTTATTATTTGTTCTTCATATTCGTTTAGAATAAGGTATTTTTGTTCTTTCAGTGATTGTAATTTTTTCTCATCATGTCTAAATATAAACTGAAATGAAGCAATATCTCCGATTGCAGCCGTTTCTTTTGTTAAATATATATCTGTTAATGATTGAGTTCCGATAATAACACCGCCCCCATGACTCCGTACTTGACGAACACTTGCTTCCACATTTGGTGCAATATATGGATTTCTTATAAAATTATGAAATTCATCATATACAGCTAATTTTTTCTCTTTATTTCTTTTATCGTACATATACTGCGATATTTGCGCCATTACTGATAGCATGATAGCGGTGTTTAAGTCCTCACCTACATCTTCCATTGATTGAAGTTCAATAGAATTTAATTGTTTATCAAATATTAGACCTTCACGCTCATTAGAAAATAGATATCCATTTGTTCCTGTTGATGAATAAGGATACAAAGCATCTGAGAGGTCTTTATTTCCATCATCCATTAATCTTTGAATAATATCATCAATAGATATTTTATTAGGATTATCACAGTTTTTGATAATATCGACTATTGTTCTTTCTATAATACCTGAAAGATTTTGAGGGAGAAATGCTTTTGGAGAAACCATGAATTTTATTAAATCCGATATCTGCCTAAATAATTGAGGTTCAATTTCTTCAATAGAATTAATGTTATTTGGAATAGAAAGAAATGGGTTTAGGGAAGCACCGCCTCGAGAACCTATTTCAAAATAGTTCTGTTTAAGCGATTGAGCAAATTTTTTATAAGAATCTTTCCCAACTTCAACTGTCCATTCCTTTGTTCCAATACCAAAGTATTCTTTTAATAAATTTTGAATAAAATATGATTTCCCGGATCCGGAAGTACCATATACAATAGCGCAATAATTTTCAGGGGAATTAAATAGATCATACCCAATCAGCTGGCCCCGGCGTGATACGAAGAACGTAACAGGATTGAGGGTATTCCCCTTCCAGTCCCCGTACACCGGCGCGGAGCAGGCGATATTTGTAGTAAGAAGCGATCGCGCCCGATCGAACGAATCAAAGTTTTCCGGCTTGAGCACGAGAGGCAGGGAAGAAAGGAATAGCGGAATCTGAAGCGGGGCTTCCCTTTGCATGAAATAACCCGCGCTTTCAAAGCGTGTTTTACATCGGTCGCCAAGCCGTTCGACTTCTTTTTTATCCGTAGTAAACACGGTAACGGTATGATACGCCCGGCTGATATAGTTCTGGTCCTCCTGTAACTGTTTGATGAGGTTTTCCATTTCCGCCTTTTTTTCCGCAGCGTTTTTTAGGCCCCGGAATTCATTCATAACGGCTTTTTGTCCGCGGAGCCGGTCGATTTCTTTTTCCTTTTCCCCGATCTGTACGTTATACGTCCAAAGGAATTCCTGGGGCATTTGCGCGACCTCGACGAAAGCGTCGCCGAGGATCGTAGCAGAATTATAGGGATAGATAACGTCGGGGTAGTTTTTATTGGTATATACCACCCCGTATTTTCCGCTTATTACCAGGTGATCTTCATTCGCCTGCAAGTATGCTTCCGAGTTGAGTATCTGGTCTGAAAGTATTTCTTCCGGATTATATACATACCGTTCATCCTTGACATTAAATAGCGACCGGAATATCTGAATTAAGGCCGAGGGTTCGAGGGAAAGAGACTGCGTACCGGCCTGTAAAAGAGCTTCGTGCATGAGTTTCTTTATATTATCGATCCTTTCAACCTCGAGCTCATAATTATTCACGTCAAACGATTTCGTCCGGTAAGTCACGAACACCCTGAAGTTCCGGGGCTTAAAATCCTTTCTATCTTTCCAAAACCCTTTCACACTCGCGTCATTAAGAAACTTCACATTTTCGGCATAGGACCAGAGAAGCGATGGGTCTTTCGTTGTTTTCATCATAGTATAATTTTCAAGGTAAGGCCGGAGATACCCGTCGGACTTAACCATCACCTGGATCAGGTCGCCCGGTCGCAAATGCTCGATTTGAAAGATACGGGCAATCATAAGCATTGATTTTTCATCTAGCCCGAGCATAGGGACGCCCTCGAAAATAAACCCCGCGGTATCATCATTCATTATATAAAGACGGCCTTCCGGATCATACGTAAAGAACTGGAAGAATTCGCTGATAGTATATCTCCCGTCCCCTGATAAAGTCTTAAGTTCCTGTAAATCCGTTATGATCCCGTTACCCATACCTTTTTCTCCTAACTAACAAAATACAAAGAAAAAACAACCCTCTTAATTCCCTTCAACCCACTGCGCTTCCCGAAGTATCATGTGCTCATAGTGAGGTTCGATGAGGGTTCCGTCGGCGTCCATAAACCCGAGAACATAGATACGCCCGAGAACTTCGTCGATTCTCATTGGTATCGCGCTATCATTATTCATATTCATGGCATATTTATACTTTTGAAGATAGTCCGCTGAATAGGCGGTCTTTTCATTCCCGACCCCGGTCCAGATATCCCCTTCTTTATTTTGAATTCCATAGTAAACATCAGGGATCTCATAATTGATTTCATTTTTAATCGCGGCTTTCCCGCAGGCAGACATCATAATAAGAACACCCAAAGCAATAAGTACGTATTTCATTATACTTCTCCTATTCAATTTTTATAAAAAGAACCCATAATAGATACCGGTATTGATATATTGAAGCGCCTGATCAACGACAATGAGATCGGTATAGGTTACCCCGACTTTGAAGAATGACGTTTCAAGGAAATACTTGATACTGATCCCGGCGTTCAGGAGTGTAAAAATAAACCCGCTTTCCTTGATCGCGGCCAAGCCACCGCCGATATTGATATCGATATTGAATTCTGAATAGGAGAACAATCGGATGACGGGCACAAGGATGATTTCCTGGTATCCATCCTGGAAATTGAATTGAGCTCCCAAGAGTATAGGAAACGAAAGCCGGTATAGGGCTTCGAAAGAGAGTTTCCAGGAATAAGTCGCCGGGAGTTCAGTAATATTGACCTGATTGACCATTCCGACCGACGCTTCGATGGAGGAAGCGTAAGAAGCTGCCGCCGTTCCGGAAACAAGAAGTATAAATAACAACAACCTTTTCATAACAACCTCTTTTAATCTTCTTTTATCGCAAGAGCCGTTTTCTTATCCTTCAGATTGATCTTGAGGCTATTTTCCAATACCGCCGTAAGACCGATATTTGTTTCACCCTGATTCGGAAGCATGATATAGATTGCGACTTCCAATGAAACAGGGTTCCCATTTTTATCCCGGTAAATAAGGTTTTCGAGATACACGAGATCATTCCCGTTATCGTATTCCTGAATAATGAAACCCGTAACGATCGCCTCAGTATATCCTTGAGTTTCCATTTTCCCGGATATTTTCGCCGCGAACACATAAGCGAGCGGGTTTTCTTCCAGGACTTGATACTCAATTAATTCCGGTTCGTCCAATAACTCATCCGTCCATGCAAAAGGGCCCAGTACGATAGAAAAGAGAATAACCCATACTATTCTTTTCATCCGGACCTCCTATGATTAACCGAACAGAACAACCCCATAATTCGCCGCCGCTTCCGTGACATCTTCCGGGGCAGCGGATTTTCTATCCATAAACTCCTGCTTTTTTCCTTCGTTCCAATTCTGTACCGGGCGGTAATAGCCCACAATTCTTGAATACACTTCCGTCGGCATTACAAGGTATCCTGTCTCCGCCATAACAACCCCTATTTTTCTATATAGCTATCCGTATAAAACTCGAAAGGCTCCGCGAATACGATAGTCACCTTGACGCCGTTTTTCAGGAATACCTGCGGAACATATTTCTGCGCGAGTTCGAGGTACATATCCGCCATTTTAGAGAAAGCGGTAGGCGTAGATTCCTGAATGATCTGAGTACCTGCATTCAGGGCGGCATTTTCCGTAATTCCTAAAAGAGCCGGATTATTTTGAAGAATTTTCGCCGTACTTTCGAGAAGTGAAATGATCAAGGATTTGATAAACCCTTCGGCTTCTTTTGAATATACATCGCCCTCGACGCCGAGAGTACCGCCTTGATAGACATAACCCTTGAGGGGAATAGTCCTATTTTGATTTTGAAAATCGACGTAAGAGAGAGCTTCGACTCGGATCATAACGCGGGAAGAGGTATAATCCCCCAGCGCCCAAGCGCAGATGATCCCTCCGTCCATATTGACTTTCCGGTAATTCGGAAGCTGGGCATACCCTTTCAGCTGTATATACACCGGTATCCCCTGCCCTCCCTGTATGGGGGCATAGCCGCCGGTTAAAAGGATTCCTTCAACAAAGGAACCCGGAGGGATAACAACCACCCCCTTCTGCTGAACCGATTGCGCGAAAGCGCCGGTTACTGAAAATATTATAAATAATAACGCAACACTGAATTTCATTTATTTCCCCTTATTGAATCTTCGTTAATTTCTTAGTCTTTTCCGTGGTATCCACTTTCGGTTTCGACTGGACGACCGGTTTCTTTTTGAGCTCATCCTGCGTCTTTTTCAAATCTTCCGCAACCGCCGCGATCTGATTCGTCGCGTCCAGTGCGGTATCCGCTTTCTCCCCGATCTCTACGATATTTGATTTCATGGAGTTCAATTCGGCCTGTTTCTGATCCATATACTTATTTTGAATTTCTTCCAGTTTTGAATCGGAGAACGAGATCTCGACGCCTTTATCCTTCTTTTTCGCCCCAGCGTTCTTATTCGAAACCCCGATAATGACAAAACCAATAAGAAGAACGCCGACGATACCTATAACGATGGTAAATATTTTATTTTTACCGGCGGCCTGTTTCGGGCTCGCGCTGGGAGAGAGTAAGTCTTTCAGAGCCATGATATCCTCCTACTGTTTCAATTTATCATAAACGACATAGAGGTACGTACTTTCCCCGGCATTGAGAGTAAAGCTATCGATACGGATAGCCTGGGGCCTTTTCAGCATTCTATTCTTTGCTTCCACCATAGCGAAATTAACGAAATAGTATTCGGTTAATTTGAGGTTATCCGCATCGTCATTGAGTACGGCATAAACAATCCCGACTTTGTGAATATTTTCAAAAGCGGAAACGGGCACGATTTTCACTGTCCCGCCTGAAGGCAGTGTATAATCAACGGATTTTTCATTAAGTTCTCGCATAGGGAACATAGCGCTTTTCATTTTCGGGTAATTGAACATGAGCTTGAAGAGGAGTCGATAATCGATATCCGCCGCGAAGGTAATCTCCGTAGCTTTTACTTCCGGCGCTTCAGTCCCTGAATTTTCCTCATAAGCGACGAATATTCTTTGTTCCGTACCTTTAAGAGGATTGAGAGTGATCGGGTATAAAGACCCGTCTTTCATCTGGACGGCCAGCGTAACCTTGACCAGGGTAGTCACATTGATATTATCGACGTTTTTAATAATCTGGAAGTTTTTCCCAATATCGGTATCTGCGGTCACGGAAGCGATGATCCGGTCTTTAAACTGGATAATGACTGCCTCTCCCGGGGGAACGTCCAGGGTATATTCCTTCGCGCCCTGAAGGTTCAGGTACGGGGTAAACCCCGGATAAGCGCTCGACGATATCAACACGATGAATAAAATCGATAATATTTTTCTCATATAAAAAACTCCTATTGATCGCATTTCAGGATAGCTTTTAACTTTTCAACGAGAAGCCCATTCGGGCTTTGTACGAACTTTATTTCGACCATCCCGGTTTCCGTTTTTGTTTTAACGCCGTCCATATAGAAAACAAACTGTCCGGTAATCCCGACGTGCAATGGATCGTCCGGACTGATCTTGAATTCCGTAGGGTAAAAATTCTTGCTCATTTTATACTGTTTTACCTGCTCATACTCTTTCAAAATTGCCTGTTCATATTCACCTACAATATCATTCGCCAGATACTTTAAGAGGAGAGTTTGGGCGTCCTTATAGGAATACTCATTCCAGTTAAAGGAGAGATTCGCAAGATACCTTGCCTGTTCCGCGACATACTGTTGTGTAACTCCATTAAGACGCGCTTCAATGGGGCCATCGATCACGGATGGGACTAGCACATACGGTCGGAAAGTTACAAGATATACGATGATCAAGGCAAATACAAAATTTATAACAATACTCACCATAGTAAATAGAGTATTTCGTTTTACCGTATTCGTCATTTCCCTCGCCGTGCTATAATATTCCTGAACTTTTTCCGGTATCTTAATTTCTCCTGCCATAACTCACCTACTCGTAAAAGATTTTATTCACTTTTCTTCCGGGCGGGAGATCCTTCCCGACCTCGATAATACCCCAATCATACAATAAATGCCTGAGAAATCCTTTCGGATATCTTTCTCTAACCTTCTTTAACGCATAAGTCCCTACTCCGCCTAAGATCACAAAAAGGATTGAAAATATCCAAAGGAGCGGAAAAATGACAAACATAATAATCACACCCGCGCCAAGCGGTATAAAATCAAAAGGCACAAATCCGCCGGGGAGTTCCGCTTTTTTTCCCAGATATTTCGGGACTAAATAAAAACGATCCGTCATTTAAAGTAAAGCCGCGCCGGATCCAGCTGCGATTGCGACAACGAACAACGCGATAGCAGCGCCCCATCCACGCTGAGACTTCCCGCGTGATACCTGAATAGCCTCCCAAAGGCCCCATACTAATGCAGCAACCGAGATCAGGCCCAGAACGACATTAATAATAAAGCTTTTTGTTTTTTCAGCGACATCGGTAAGCTGACCGAATACTTTTTCTACGGAACCCGACTGCCCCGATGCCATATTCACCACCGCAAAACAAAAGAACGAAATCGAAATATTTTTGAACCATGCCATTTTATTGTACCTCCGTTTATTTTTCATATATTCCATTGAGTTTTTGAACTTCAATATTGAACATTATATTCGTGCATTTCTTATCAGGAATCACTTTTACAGGAAGCATATCGTTATCATCAAACTCCACAAAAAATGAGAATGAAATGACGGTATTTAATATTACCCCTTCGACCGTCTTTTTCATACTCACCTTTTTTATTAATACGCTTTCATCCAAAATGACGATATTTTTTATTACTTTCCCCTTAAACCGGATTGCGAAAGGTTCGTTTTGGGGAACGGTTATTTGAACAGACTGGCCTTCAGATATTTCGATCATTTTTCCATAGCTCACTGAGAACATTAAAAGCATGGAAAAGATTAAAAGTTTACGCATTACTGTACCTCCATTAATATTTCTATATAATCCTTACTGTCATCGAATACGCACGAGATATCCTTTTTTAGGATATTTGAAATGAACATGACGGTATTATTCATGGACGGGGGTGCTGCGATCATGATCTTCCCATAGACCCCGCCGTACCGGTCTACAGTTTTCAGGACATACTTGATATCATTCGTGGTCGCGTCCTTAGTAATGATCACGGGGATCATAACCGTCGTGTACTTCGTCACGTCCTCGTGATATTCAGGGACATAAACAAACTCCGTTTTCGGCTTGAGGTAAAGGTTCCCCTGTTTTTGCGCCGGCACGAACGTCCCGACGACAGTAGCTTTTTTCGAGCCGCCGGCCCCTACCCCGCTCCCGCAGGATACAAATAATACAGCGAATAATAAAACCGGTATATACCGCATATCCAACTCCTAAAATCTTAATATAGGGCTTGCGCCTGAAATAGACTGTTTTTCTTTTCCATCTTTCAACGCGATCTTTTCATGATCGATATTTCTATTCACGATCCACACAGAAGGATCGTCTTTCAGGACCTCGTCCTTCCCCCGCTTATACGATTTCAGATTGACCCTGATCTCCACTTTTTTCCCGACGATAGAACCCTTTTCCAGGGTCTCACCGAAAACCTTTATTTTACCGCCGTATTGATTTTTTATTTTTTCCAGATCGCTAATAAAATTTTCTAGAGTAACAACCTTTTTACTCACCTTTCCCTCCCGTTATCCAATTCCATACTTCCGACTTCCTGGGCGAATATTTTATCTCCGTAAGCCTCTACGATCTCCTGGAGCTCGTTCGGTTCGGCCATTTCTATACTTGTCCGGTCATTCTTTTCCAATTTATCACTTTTTACAAGATTGGGAATATCATCGTTTTTGATTTCTATTCTTAAGGTTTCAGGATCAACGTATTCTTTTTCGCTATTATTCTCTTTGATACATTCTTTCGAATACTCTAAATATCTTTTATACCAATATGATTCTTCCTTCGCTTCCCATTCAATTTCCAGTCCCAGATCGATCAGAGTTTTTTCTTCCGCCGTCGCTTCCCTTACCGCCAGTTCTCCATTATCGTTAAAGACTACAAGAAACCCGTACCGGTCGGCTGGATAGCCGCCGTGTTCAGGGGTATGGTTCAGATTACTGATATTGTCGTTATGGTAAGGTTCCAACCCGAAAGAGGTTTCGTTGCTGACAACCAGCGGGATTCTAAACCCTTCCGGAATACTACCGTCTTGTAAATACTCCGATTTAATATATCCTACGGAACTATACGGAAGGTTATCCCCGATGATATCCCGAATGAATTTCATGTTTTCATTATCGCAATGCTCGAGATATTCATCGAGTTTCCCCCAGTCCCATTCTTTGATAAAAGTTCGGATACTTTCAATTTCCCTTTCCATACCCTTACCTCGATAGTTCTTTCTGCATTCCCATTTCCTGAGAGCGTTCCATCATCCGTATCTTCGATAGGTTTTCTATCTGGTAACTATGCTTATATAGTATTTCAACGTTCTGATCTTTAGTAATCCCGTCCAGCATACCCATTTCGTTAAATTTATTGATCATGGATTTAAACTCATTCCCGCTCATCTTTTCATGCCGCATTCTGTATTCCGACAGGTCCTTCGCGGTATTATGATCCTCCGCGCCCTTGTTAAACCCCATTTCGGAATGAACTTTCAGATATTCACCGGACATAAAACTACCTCACTTTTATCTTATGTCACCCCGTTCTTTGACTTCCTGTCATCACGGGATGATCCACGTCCTATGGATCAAAACTCCGAAATCTTCATTTTCCTTAACAAAAACAATTTCCCCTTCTCGCTGATATACACCGCGATCGTATCGTTCACATTCAAATAGGAAAGCTGGATCGGCGGCATGGTAGCCGTGATCCCCTGGATCATATCTCCGTCCGAATTCGCCGTTTCGATATAGTAACGGATCCCCGAAGGAAGCTTGGAAGTCCAGGTCACGTCAATCTTCGATCCCGGGATAACCGTTCCATTCAGGAAGAAGGTATCCAGTTCGATGGAGTTTGTCTGCCAGAAATCCGTCGCGACGTACGCGCCGACGATTCTGCGCTGATCATTCCCCTCGTCCGCGGATACCACGATGATGGGATACTTCTCCGTTGAGGTATCATAGTTAAGGCTGAATTCCGGTGTATATACCGAGAAATTTGTATTAATATTTTCTGAAACAATTTCCACTTTGATTGGATAAATAACGAATAATCCTGAAATCGTACTATTCATAGACATTTCATAATGATAATGATAGATCTTCAAACTGTCGTCGTCCCCGGTAGAAGCCGGCTTGATCGCGCATGATGCCGCGGCCAATATCAATCCGAACGATAATAACAGCTTATTTCTCACAGGCAGGCTCCCAGAATATCTTTAAAAAATGAAAAGGGCGTATTCACTCTCCCGGTTTCCCGGTCGAATTGAGACGCCTCGATAACATCATGCAAATTTAATACATGATTATTTCTATCGGGATTAAAACACGATCTGACTTTATCGAGAACACAGTCAACCGGAATCTCTTGTTCATTCCCGTTCTCAAAAGCGGAAGCGCTGAACAGGTCTTTCACCTGCCCGCCCTGGATATATTCAATAATACTCTTCCAGTTCTCCCGAAGTTTCAACCGGTAAACCCCATGATCAGAACCGTGAGAATAGAGATAATATTTAAAATGAGAATTAATCCCTTTATCATCGCTAATTTTCTCAACCGCGAACCCAAATTTCTTAAGATATCCATCCATTTTCAAATCGGGTTTCCGGCAGCAATTTTCACACGCCCTCTTGTAACAATCCCTGATAAACTCAATATTCCCCGTCCATAAAAACGAGGCGACGGGTTTAAACTCCTTTTTTGCTTCCCTTTCCATCATCGTAATGATATCCATATTCTTTACCCCCGCTTGTGTTGACATCCTATCCTCGCGGGACTTCGGCATCCATGCCTCAGCCTTTTCTTCTATTTACTTACTAAACTCCAATTCTGGGCCCTCAAGTTCTTTATTCTGATCCTTTCCTTTATCCTTATTATAGGGCCCGCGTTCGATGGTGTCGGCGATTTCATCGGTAATGATTTCCTTGATCGCCTTACTGTCGGCCATCTCGATACTCGTCAAGCCATCGGCGATTTCCAGAAGTTCCTTTTTCCCATCCCCGAAAAGCTGTTCGCCTGCCTTATCTCTGATCTTGTCACGTGTCATCACGATATCCGCGCCGTCGCGGTCGAGGTTTTGCCCATGCGGTTCGAATCCGATCTCTGCTAACACCTCCTGACTATTCACCCTTCCTCCCCATCCCCTGAATTCATCGATCGAAGCATTTTTCGCTGCGGTCCTCAGATATGCGACCAAGCTATCAACTTCCTGAATTTTTCCTTTTTCCACAAGGTTGAAATATTTTTCATACATCAATCCCACCTGTTCTTCGGGCGCATTCGCCAAAGCCTCGGCTAGTTCGAGCCCTCGTTCGAGCTCTTTTAATTCGTCATAAAATTTATCTTTTTTCTTATCCCCCGTCCCGACTTCGTTTTCTTTTCCGTAATCGTTATCCATATCTTACCTCCTACCTTGTCTCCTTACTTTTCTGAATCGACAAAAATTCTTCCAGGTTATCCATCACGGAAGCTGTCAGGTGCAATGACTTTTTTGTGAGTTCGTTTTCATTGCCGATATTCCCGTGAGATATCATATAATTTATAACGTGCACATCTTCCTTTTCTCTTAAACTTACCGAATATGGAGTTTTCATAAAACGCCTCCCGTTTTAATAAAGTCTCATTCCACGGGTAAACTCTTTTTTCTTAAAATATTCCCGCTTTTCTTCAAACGACATATTGATGAATTTTTCTTTTTCGTCGCCGGTATATTTTTTACTCTTTATCATAACAGCGACTTCCGAATTCTTTTCGATCAATTCATTTTTCATTATTCGGATTTCATAAAATGATTTTTCTTCGATGGGTTTCCCGTTCCAGTTCTCGACATCTTTTATCGACATTAATTCAATATTTTCCAACGATCGGAGTTCTTTGATTAAACTCTCCTTTTCTTCAAACCAGATTACCGCATTATTGTAAAGATACATTTCTATCAGATCGGGATTATGGTTATTATCTTGGTTTGCATATTCTTTGGCTCTATCGTTATCATGATACTTTTTTTCGATATCTTTTCTCTTTGACCTGATGATCTGAAGATGGGCTACCATAACGACCTGTCTTTGAATATCAGGCCGATCTGAAGTGTTCAATATCCCGTTTGCCTCGTCCTCAATTTCTTTCAAATATTCTTCAATCATTTTTCACTTACCCTCTTGCATTTTTATCGAATATATTTTATAATAATATAAATTATATGTCAAGAGGTTTATAATAATTATTTTTGGAGGTTTTTGATGGACGTTTCCAAATACAGCGACGATATTCTGGTATCCAAAATTGAAATGGCAATGAAAAATAACGATGACACGGAAGAATTCAAAGAAGAGCTTAGAAAACGTCATCAAGATAAATGCGTAGAATATGTTTTTTCATTAACGAAAGATAGGTACACCGCTGAGAGGATAGTAGATAATCAATTCAACCGTCTTGAATTTCTCATATATAAAAATAAGTATTCCGGGAAAGACTTTTTCAACTGGATAAAACCTTTTATCCACTCCGAAGCAAAAGATATCTTCCGAAACTTTATCGTTAAGCAACGGAAGGCATTACTTGTCGCCGGCAGTTTAGCCCTTCTCCTTTTTATCATTCTTGTCCCCATGCAAATGTTCAATACCTTCCTCGGCAAAACCGGTCTTGAGGTAGAAAACGAATACAAGCTGGCATCGACGACAAAGTACGATATTCCGCTCGGGCAAGTCACGGCGGAGAAAGACGCTGAATTCAAGATCGAAGGGAACAATGAAAAGCTCTTCGCAATGCAGATCAAGAAGGGTACGGTCAATTTCAAGGTGAACCCGTTAGCCGTCGGCCAGGAATTCACCGTTAAGACTGCCGCCGCCGAATACACGGTCGTCGGGACGGAATTCACCGTTACGGTCGCTTCCAACGCTTCACAGATTTCCGTGAAGGAAGGTAAGGTCAAGGTTAAAACTCAGGGCGGCTTTGAAGCGGTAGTCATGCCCGGAATGAGCAAGACTTTCTATGAAATGTCTATCAGTACGAACGAGCTCATTACGAACACAATAACCGTGACTCCGAAGAAGGATCAAAAGGATGGAAAAGAGGGTACTGGCAAGCCGGAGCCGGTAAAGGATCTATCGGCGAAGCCGCTGACGAACATATAACAGGATAGGCTATAACAGGGAAGTCCCGCTATAACGGCGGGATTTTCCCTTAATTTTCCGTAAGGAAAAAGACAACCTTTTTACGCTGTTGTTGTTATAATACATTATATACATTGTAATACATTATAGGATTATAATTACATATATAATAAGGAGTTATAAACGTTTCCCTAAGTTTTATGGGGCGTTCCCTAAGTTTTGTGATACTTTTCCTAAGTTTTATGGGGCGTATCCTAAGTTTTATGATACTTTTCCCTGTGTTTTATGATACCTACCCTAAGTTATATGGGGTAAGACTTATTTGAATGAATAATGGATATTAAGGGTTAATAATTTACTTTTTCAGGGATATCCTAAGTTTTATGATACTTTTCCCTGTGTTTTATGGGGCATTTCCCTAAGTTTTGTGATACTTTTCCCTAAGTTTTATGGGGCGCTTATATGAAACCGCCGGGAAAACTCTGAGGCTTCAGCATAGAGATGAGAGGCGGGTATTGATGAATTTCAAAGATTCGTCTATATTGTAAAAGGAGCAAAAGAACAGGTGAAAGCATTTGTATTCAAACTCTACCGTTCTAAGAATAATAAGACACTTCATCAGACTGTCAATATCGCGGGTATCATCTATAACTACTGTATCGCCGTTCATAAGAAATACTACGGAGTATTCGGAAAGTCTCTATCCGCAAACCGCTTAAAAGTACATCTAACGAAGCTGAAAAAGAGAACGGAATACGAATACTGGAAGAAGGTAGGAAGTCAGGCTATACAGGATATCGTAGAGCGGATTGACCGGGCATACTCCCTGTTTTTCAGTAACCTGAAACGGAAAGTCAAATGCGCTCCCCCGTCATTCAAGAAAGTGAAGAAATATAGATCATTCACGCTTAAACAGGCGGGATATAATCTTTTCGAGGACAACCGTATCCGTATCGGGAAGAAGGTCTATAAATACTCGAAGTCAAGGGAGATAGAAGGGAAGATAAAGACGGTAACCATAAAGAGAGATACAATAGGTGATTTGTATATATGCGTTATCACTGATTTCAAAGATGATTGCCCTGTCCGCTTGTCCCCGAATAATGGGGGCGTCGCGTCCGGTAAAATGGCGGGGGCGGACTTCGGGCTGAAAACATTCCTCACTCTTTCCGATGGCACAAGGCATGAGTCGCCGGAGTTCTATAAGCAGTCACGGAATGAAATGAAGAAGGCTTCCCGCGAACTGTCCAGTAAGAAAGACGGTTCAAATAACCGGAAGAAGGCTAAGCTTTCGCTAGCCCGTGTCCATCAGAACATATCGAACAGGCGAAAAGACCATCACTACAAACTTGCGCTCGAACTCTGCCGGAAATATGACGTAATCTATTTTGAGGACTTGAATTTGAAGGGAATGAAAGCACTCTGGGGAAGGAAAGTGTCGGACTTCGGTTTCTATTCGTTTCTCAAGATACTGGAGCATATCGCCGGAAAGTACGGAACTGAAATACGGTACATCGGACGGTTTGAACCGTCCTCGAAAACCTGTTCTGTATGCGGATACATCTATGAGGGTATGACGCTTAGGGAAAGGGAATGGGAATGCCCGGAGTGCGGTACGTTGCATGATAGAGACCTGAACGCTGCAAATAATATTCTTAAGGTAGGGGCATCTACCTTTCGGGGAGAGGACGTAAGACCCGCGCAAGCGGGCTGACCTCGACGATCCGAGAATCTCCGTGGCTTTAGCATGGAGAGTATGTCAACCCAGCGAATTTTCCCAATTCGTCTGAAGATAAGGGAGGAATTGATGGATAACAACGAAATATACGACTTTAAAAAAGATGTCACTATCATTGCTATATCTCATAATTTAACTGCGCTTGAATTACGCATATACAATACGTTAGTAATGTACGCTCAAAAATCCTCTAATAATTCGGATAGCTACAATCAGAAATTTTCAATACCTTTAAGAACACTGATGGATATGTCATACTATAAATCCAAAAATTACAGATATTTTCTAAAATCATTGGAAGCAATTAAAAAGACGGAGGTCAAGATTGACCTTTTGAATGATAAATTAAAAGGAAATTATTTATCTGCATATTTATGCTCACAAATATCCTTTTATGAAGATCAGCCGGGTTTAGTCTTTTACGAGTTTTCAAGTGATATTGTAAAGCTTGTCCTGGATCCGAAGAAGTATGCACCTTTACAGCTGATGATAACTAATCAGCTTGAAAGTAAATTTTCTATGATACTTTACGGCTTGATCCAGTTTTACCGTAAGGTTGAAATTCCTGAAATGGATATCATGAAATTTCGGGAATTATTCGGGATTTTGAATAAATACGAATCTCCGGCACATATAATGAATGAGGTACTTAAACCTGCGGTCAATGAAATCAATCATTCCCCGCAAATTCCTTATATCGTTACTTTTAAATTTTTACCCGAGGGAGCAAAGATTAAGAAAAGTATAAAGTTCCGTTTTTCCGCTAAGAATATTGCGATCGGAGAAAGTTCAATCCTTGATAAAGATATTGTACTACCGAGTCGGATATTCGACTTGATACCGTCCGCATACAGGGGACTATATGAGATCATCGAAATGCTTCAAAGATACATCGAATTGAACGGAGCGGAATATGTAGTATCGAACATGGTATATACCAATGAGAAAAATCCAAAGAAGAACTATATCGCATATCTGACAAAGGCGCTCGAGAGTGATTATGCCGCCGGTGATCGCGCAAAGAACGCAGACTTTGAAAGGATCCGCAGAGAAAAAGAAGAGCAAGAGAAAGCGGTAAAAGCCCGGCTTGAGAAAGAGGCGCTGGAAAAGATGGAAAGGCGAGAAAACCGCCGGAAATCACTCGAGGCATATTTCAACGATCTCCCGGATGAGAAGAAAGAGGGAATTAAAGAAACCGCTATAATTCGTCTTGAATCGATGAAATTTAAAGAGGAAGCTGATATAATAAGGTCGGGCAAAATGCCGGACAGCGATTTAGTTTCAGCTTTATGGGACACGGAATTCTTCAATGCGATCGAAAATACTATGAAAGGAGAATATATTGCAGATTAACGAGTTATACAACAAATCTTATCTGGGCGGCGCTGTACGCTTCATTGCGGCCACAAAACCCGCTGAATACTTCTGCAAAGAGATGAATATCATGATCCTTCACTCGGAAGATCTCGAGAAAAGCGAGGATCCCTATTATGCGTACCGCGAGATAGTGATCACGCCGGTATACGATCACGCAATGGAACGGGAATACCTTTATGAATTCACAAAAGGAATGACGAAGCTCACTATTGTATTTGTATTCCACGCAACCCGGAAGCTGGACTTACCGGAAGTTAAGAACGCACTGGGATTAATATACCAGGATTGGCAGGATGTCGTCAATAATATGACAGATAGCAATAGCATGGAAGAAGTTCAGAAAGAGGCTTGGAATAAGTTTTTAGATCTGAATAAAGATAACTAGGAGGTTTTTATGAGCGAACAGAATAATACTGAAGTCAATCCCATGTATGATAAGGACTACGGCGATGGAATCAGATACCTGAACTACGGCTATAAAGGGGCGAAGGTATGTGTTAAAACCTTGCATACTACCGTCTATGAAGATAGCGTAATCGGAGTCATATCCGAAGCGGGTATAAAATACCGCCAGTATACAATCTCGCATTACCAGAAAAAAGAAAACCCGGTAGAATTTCTTTATGAAATTGAAAGATCTATTATGGACGATGAGACAGGGCAGCCGATTCCGGTTTTTCTTTCATTTCTCTCCCAGAAAGAATTAACTATAGATAAGGTCCGGGATATTATCGGTAATATGTTTAAGGATATTCAAGCAATAAGCAACGCGAAAAGGAGTTAAAAATGACAGCGCAGAAACACCCTCTTTATGACAAATCGTACCTCAATGGAAAGGCGCGTTTTTTATCTTCGATGATAATGCGCGCGAAGGATTTTTGCGCTTTAAAGGACGTATCTATCCGGGAAGTGACTAGAATTTACAGATCAGGCGAAGGGACAGTAAATATTACCAGATACAAGATCACACCGTTTTTCAATCCGGCAAATGAGCATGAATATGTTTTTGAGTACATACAGAAGAACCGGATAAAAGATATTGTGATCCTGTTTCACAGCGAGATCGCGTTAGATCCGGATTACGCCCGTGCCGTCGTAGGTTATATTCACCAGGACATTACAAACCTGATGAATCAAATGTCATAAAACACTTAATCTCATTTCCGATAGCGGCCTTCGGGCCGCTTTTCTTTTAATATATTTTGAAATTGCGTATTTCGTCTAATTAGTATAAAATACCAGAGAGGAGTTTTTTATGACGGTTATTACCATTGTTTCACAGAAGGGAGGGGTCGGAAAAACCGCGACAGCGCTGACCCTGGCAGATATTCTGTCGAAAAAATACAAAGTCCTTGCGGTTGACCTCGACCCTCAGTATTCGATGACCTGTCACCTGACCGGGGACTTACTTCCCAGTATTTTATCCGTTATCAGGAAGCAGGCTGGGATTGAGGACCTGATCAGGAATTTTGAAGGCCGGTTCGACTATATACCGTCACAGGACGAAATGAGTTATCTCGAGCGCGAGCTTGTTTTAGCAAGCAGCAGGGAATTTCTTATCTACGACGCTATATCTGATATCGAGAACCGTTACGATTTTATCATCATGGACACTCCTGGATACCTCGGATTCGTAACCCAGACAGCCATGTATGCAACGGACGTAATGGTAATCCCGACGCAATTAGAGCGCTGGGGAGCCCGCGCGATAGGCGTCAATCTGGCGATCTGGGAAGAGATCGGTGATTTCAAGAAAAAGCACATGAAGCGACAACATAAGGCGATCATCCTCCCGAACCTTTATGAAAACAGGAAAATCAAGAACGACGTCCTCGAGATTGTGATCGACGCATTTCAGGGTATCACCTACGAAAAGCCGATTCATCGTTCTGAAGAGATCGCAAAGGCTTTTTCACAGGAAGGAAAATTCCTGCCGGAAGGGACAAATTCTTATCAGGAATACAATGATTTCGTTACGGCTCTTCTCGAGCTCGTGAATAAGTAAGGGGGGGGGAAAATATGGCGACGACAAAAGTAGATAAGGGTAAAATATCCGGGATCGGCTTAAGAAAGCCCGCAGCGGCCGCAATCGTTCCAGCCGCAGGATCCACTGAAGTAAGTCAACTTAACCACAGATTTTACAACGTCCGATCAGGCGCTCCCATTTCCCTGGACGAATTAAAGGTAAGGATATCGGGGAACTTCCAGCGCCGGGATAAACTGGCCGCCGAGACATTGATCGACCTATTTTTCATATCGGCGAACAAATCCTACTACGGCCTTGAGGGGCAGTTCGAGCAATGGATCCAAGACAATTTCACCGTTCATAGAACGACGGTATACCGTATGATAAAAGTCGTAGACGTCCTGATGGAGTATTCCGAAGGGAAGTTTAACAACGCTCTTACGGGGAATCTGGATCAGACCCTTGAGTTCATTGAAAATGCGGTAAATACAGTCGGGATGACGAAGCTCATATCGATTTCTCAGGTCGTCGAGGAAAAGCGCGACGAGATGATCGAGCACGTTATGGCCGGCGAGATCAAGACCGCGGACGAGATCGATAAGCTCAATAAGGAATACAAGAAAGAAATGGCCGCCGGCAAAGAGAAGCCTTTAAAGGTAGAGGCGACCGCAGAAGTTATTCCTGATGAAGAAGAGGCCGTAGATCAACGTGTAATGTTCAAGAAAGCAAAAGGAAAATTCGAAGTTATTGTCTACCAGAACGGAGAATTATGGGCTGATAACTCATTATTACTGACTGTAGATCCTCAGCTGAAGAATGACGTCATTCATTCGGTTACAGAAAACATCATTTCGGAGCTCGAGAAGAATTCCGGTAAAGTCTTTAAAGAATAGCCGCCGGTCATACTTAATCATACATATCCACCAAATCACCCGCCTTTTTAGGCGGGTTTTTTCTTTGAATTCCTCTATTCCGTCTATATATTATGGGGCGACTCATAGGACGTGAGAAGTCCCGCGAGAACACGGAAGTCAATAATGAGCGGGAGAAAGACAATGACATTCATGGAAAAAGAGTATCTCAGGCCGGCGATAACGTGAAGATAGAGACAGACACAGGCGAAGAGAAAGAGCTACACTACGCTCATATCGATTATCGTTGATAATACCTCCTCCGTTTGATCCCGCCCGGATCCTCCTCCCTGGGCGGGATTTTTTATTCCCATATTCAAAATATTAAAAGAAATACAACCCTTTTATTCCCATATCTTTCGACTTTCAAATATCAATCACTATTTCTTATTTACTTATTTTCTTATTTTCCCCAGTCCATTAGTTATAAGATATAAGGCAATAAGCGATTCTGCGGGGAGTTATTTAATAGTTAAAAAGAGTTTTCTGATACAGTAAAGGAGATTTCTAATATTTTAAGGGAGTTTTGTAATAACCTTTCTAAGAGTATTCTAATGTCAAAAGGGAGTTTTGTAATAAGCCCTTAATAAGAGTTTTATAATGCCTAAAAGGAGATTAATAATACGGTAAAAGGGAGCTTATTAATACCGCTTCCGAGACACAACCATTTTTAAAAAGGAGTTTTCTAATACAATGCCCATTCATCCTGAATTCAAATAGTTATCATTTCAACATTGAGAATTTGCCTAAAAAGACTTCTTTTCCCTATTAATTCACATCTTTATCATAGTTATTACTGGTATTATACTTCATATCGCAACTCTTTGCAAGCGAACCTGCAATTCTTCCTATTCCCTTTTTTCCATTCTGAGGTTATTAAGAGTTTTATGATACATAAAGGGAGTACGTATTGACTTTTCTCTTATTAGATTATATAATCATTCATGACAAGAAAAGACCCTAGAAAATACCTTATACGTCAATCGAATACACTGTCATTCTCGAGACATAATCTGAATGCCGTCGAAAAACGCATTGTCTATCTATTGGTATCACGGTTAAAGCCTGACGACAAGGCATTTCAGGAATACGAATTCACGGTTCAGGAACTACTGAAAGGTATAGATTTAGGCCACAATAATCATCAATATCTCAAATCCACAACGGAAAGCTTAATCGGCAAGGTTTATCTTTTACCTTACGAAGGCGGTTTATTACAAATCTCCCCTATCTCGAGCGCGATATATAACGAAGATAACACGATAGTAAAATTCAGTTTTGATCCGAAAATGAAAGCGCACTATATTGAACTCAAGAATAATTACACCCAATTTCAGCTTGAGATCGTCCTCGGGCTGAAAAGTGTATATTCCCAGAAGTTATACGAAATGGCGAAAAGTATTGCGAACAAGGGAGACCCATCGGTACGGCATAGCGTAAGCGAATGGAGATACCTGTTATATATTGAGGAACATGAGTACAAGCAGTACAAAGACATGAGGAAGTACGTTTTTGAGATCGCGCAGAGGGAACTGGATGAAAAGACTGACATTCACCTTGAATACCGGGAAGAGAAGGCCGGGAAGAGGATAAACTGGCTATGGATGGAAGTTCACAAGATCGAGAACGAGGAACAGCGTCAGGCATGGATTCGCCAGACGAAATTCAATCAATTACCGAAGAAGGTACGCGATAAACTTCTCGCGGAAGCGGGAGCGACCGAAGGGCATAAAATCAACGACGTGGCCGCGAATGTTACGGCAAAGCAAAAAGCGATCGCGGGAGCCGAGGAAGCCGGATTATTCGATAAAAAGCCGCCGGCGATAACGGAAGCACCGCAAGAAAATCAGGACGATGAGGATTAATTAGACCTACCAATCCAATAAATCATCCTATTCCGTCTATGAATAGGAGGAACACATGAAGAACAATTTGGTATCTACCCTCAAAGATGCGATCAAGGATACCGTATCGAAAACCTCGACAAAACTGATGAAGGCAATCGAGGCGAAAGGTATCAAGGTCATGGATAGCGTTAAGGTGAAGGATATCTATGATATCCAAGAAGAAATTCTGAAATCACTCGGATTTTAGGCAACAATCCCCGGCCCCGCAATGGGGCCTTTTTTCATACCTTCAAAAAGAAGAATAACAACCATTTTATCCAATCTAATACTCACAGGCCGCGCAGGCCAGAATATAGCTATTTACATAGATATTTCTGCGCGTCCGACCCCGCGATCAGGAAGATCACGGGGTTTTATCTGAAATTCTTTTTATCGTCTATCCTATAAGGAGCCGAGACAGGAGGTCGAAGTCCCGCGATAACACCCCCGAGGGTAACTCGAGTACAAGCGGACGTCAATAACGATATGAGGAGTTATATATGTTTAATCCGAAAACGCTGAGAGAGTTCCGGTTCAGTTTTCAGAACGCGGTTGCAGCGCTTGAGAGCCAGTACAACGTCAAGGTCGAACTTGGAAATATCAAGTATTCCGAGAACGAATTTAGATCCCAGATGACGGTAACGTCAGTGAATAACGGCGTCAAAGTCATAAGTGAGCATGACATTATAGAAAACCGACGGGAAAACTCTGTAGCTTCAGCATAGAGATGAGAGGCGGGCATTGACTTAGATAGCAGAATATAGTATAATATATCATGAAAGAAAGAGAGTATCATTCTGATGGAAACTAT